>NZ_JBQEON010000027.1:0-30359 GCF_052045245.1 Burkholderia sp. 22313 | reverse complement strand
CGCCTTTTTCCGCGGACAGCGCCTGGATCTGCGTATCGAGCTGGAACAGCAGCGTGCGGTTGCCGTCGTCGCGCACCATGCTCTGGATCCAGAAGAACGACGCGACGCGCTCGCCACGCGTAACGGGCGTCACGTGATGCAGGCTCGACGCCGGATACCCCAAAACCTACGCTAATTATAAGCTGACAAGCGTCTGAAGTGACATCATCTCGCTGTCTGGTTCCGGCATGCATGGCGAAAATTCTCATGCCCGTGCGGCGGTGTCTGGTCGCTGACGCGGGTGCAACGGCTTACCACCCGCATCGAGGGGTTCCAGCAGGAAGAAAGCAAGCTGGCCGTGTGATCGCCAGCTAACGAGGCGCAACAGAAGCTGATCGTGCGTCGCTCGCGTGGCTGTTGCTCTGTAAGATCGATGGAAATTCTTTAATTTATGCACCGGAGCTTGCTGTACTACTTTCCTTGATTCCGGCCGATTCCCATTTTGACGAGCAACATTCCTAATTCCGGGATGGGATGCGTCGAATGTAACGTAAGCAAGTAATCGTGAGCGCCGCGAAATTTCAGCGCTACTTCCTAGTCGAGCGAAGGGGCGGTTGTAGCGCAGTGCGCGGGAGCTTGCCGGGATTTAGTCTCAGCATACTTGGCGGTGTCGTAGACGGTCAGCGAACCCGACGAAAGGTTGTTGTGTGGTCGCACACTTTGCGAGCAACGAGCCGGTCATCAATTCTGACATTTGTTGCGGCGCAACTTTCCGGCCGATTTGTCAATCGTCAGCGAGCCGATATCTCTAATTTCGGCCGCGTCCGCAAGCGAACCTATCCAGCGCGCGATCCATGTAGGCCGTGATCGCTCGGGCGTGCCAATTCGCTTCGTTTTTCGGCTCGCGGTGCGTTCAAGATTGAGAGGTGATCATCATGGGGTAGCGCCTCTGCAATCTCGAATTAACAGTTCTATAAATGCAGTAAAACTGTTAATTATCGTTTCTTGAAAAGAATCCGATGTATTCCAGAGCGGAAAATTATTCTTCTTCAGCCGATCTGATGATTCCTGACACTGTGGCTTGTGTCGCGTCTGGTACGATCGCGCTCAAGGATCACGGAGACCAAGCACGCAAACGCTGATTTTTTGACGTGCGACAGAGAATTATCCTCGCGAATCCTGCGCGGCCCGGCCGTGGTCGCGCATACCGACAACCGGCACGACCGGATGTCGATTCAACAGAATTTGAATAAGCGGTGCGAACCGCGTCGAACGAAGAATGAACAATAAATGCTATCGGGTGATATTCAACCGCGCACGGGGCGCGATGATGGTCGTTCAGGAAAACGGCAGTTCGCCGCGTGCAGCCGAGAATTCGCAGGGCACGAGTGCTCCGGGATTACGCATCGTGTGGCAACCGATCGCAATGGCGGCCGCATTGCTGTTCGGTGTGCCGTTATTCAGCTTCGCGCAAATTGCGCCGACGCCGGGCACGAGCACGCACGTTATTCAGACGCAGAGCGGCATCCCGCAAGTGAATATTGCCGCGCCGTCGGGCGCGGGCGTGTCGGTGAACACGTACAACCAGTTCGATGTACAAAAACCGGGCGCGATCCTGAACAACTCGCCGACGCTGGTGAACACGCAGCAGGCGGGGATGATCAACGGCAACCCGAATTTCGGTGCAGGGCAGTCCGCGCGGATCATTGTCAACCAAGTCAACAGCGCGAACGCGACACAACTGAAAGGCTACGTTGAGGTCGCGGGAAGTCGTGCGGAAGTAGTGATCGCTAATCCGGCTGGCATTGTCGTAGATGGTGGGGGCTTCATCAATACGTCACGCGCCACATTGACGACGGGGCAACCGTACTACGGAGCGGACGGTTCGCTCGCGGGCTACAACGTCAATCGCGGTCTGATCACCGTGCAAGGCGCGGGCCTGAATGCCGCGAACGTCGATCAGGTTGACTTGATTTCGCGTGCTGTCCAAGCGAACGCTGCGATTTACGCCAAGAACCTAAACGTCGTCGCCGGTGCGAACCAAGTCAACCACGACACACTTGTTGCGACGCCGATCGCTGGCGATGGTGCCGCACCGGCAGTTGCGATTGATGTCAGCCAATTGGGCGGCATGTATGCCAATCGTATCCTGCTTGCATCGAACGAATTCGGTGTCGGGGTCGCGAACGCCGGGACGATCGCTGCGCAAGCAGGCGACTTGACGCTACAAGCGAACGGTCAACTCGTACTCACAGGCAAGACAAACGCGAGCGGCAATCTTACCGCAACTGCGAACAGTATTCAAAATTCCGGCACGACGTATGCACAGCAGAGCGTGAATGTATCGACATCCGGTACGTTGTCGAACAGCGGCACGCTCGCGGCGCAACAGAACACGACGGTCAACGCGGGCGGCATCAATTCGACCGGTACCTTGGGCGCGGGAGTAAATAACGATGGTTCTGTCGGCCATAGTGGCGATCTGAACCTGTCGAGCACCGGCCAGCTTACGGCGACCGGGCAGAACGTCGCAGGCGGCAACGCGTCGATTTCCGGCAGCGGTGTGAACCTCACCGGTAGTCAGACGGCTGCGAACGGCAATCTGTCGTTGAATGCGAACGCCGGGGACCTGAACCTTTCGAATGCGACAACGAGTGTGCAAGGTGCGCTCAACGCGAACGCAGCAGGGGCGTTGATCAATGATCACGGCACGCTGTCGAGCCAAAGCAACGCAACCCTGACCGCAGGCGGTATTTCGAACCAAGGCGGTAAGGTATCGGCGCAAGGTCCGCTGAATGTGCAGTCGAGCGGCGCAATCGCGAACCAATCCGGCACGCTGGTTTCCGAAAGTTCGATGCAACTGCACGGCGGCGCGATCGCGAACAACCAAGGCACGATCCAGAGCGCGGCCGGAATGAATATTTCCGGAAGCTCGTTGGACAATTCGGCCGGTCGCGTTACGTCGTTGAATTCGGATGGTTTGTCGATCACGACGACGGGGCAACTGACAAACGCAGCGGGCACGACTGCAAACGGCACGCAAGGCGGCGTCATCGGTGGCAACGGCGGTGTGGCGATTCAGTCGGGCAGCGTCGTTAACCACGGCACGGTCAGTGCTCAAACGAATCTGCAAGTCGGCACGCAATCACTCGACAACGGCAGCGGTGCGTTGTCGGCCGCGCAAAATGCAACGATCAACGCAGGCGCGCAACTGACGAACGGTTCGGGCAGCATCACGGCCGGACAATCCGCGACTGTGAACGCCGCGTCGCTGAGCAATGATGCGGGTTCGATGCAGGCAGCACAGTTGTCGCTCGAAGCGACGAATTTGTCGAACCACGGCGGCACGATTACACAAACCGGAATCGGCGCAATGAACGTCGCCGTCTCGAACACGCTCGATAATTCGAGCAATGGTGTGATTCAGACCAACAGCACGGACCTGAACCTGACGCCTGCGACGCTGATCAACGATCACGGAAAAATTACCCACGCTGGCAACGGTACGTTGTCGATCGCAACCGGCGCGATGTCGAATCAAGGCGGTACGATCGCAACCAATGGCGCATTGAGCGTGAAGGCTGCCGCTGTTTCGAATAGCGCCGGTACGCTTGCCGCGCAACGGCAGGCGGCGTTCGATATTCAATCGCTCTATAATCATGCAGGCGGCTACATCGGCGCAGACAGCATTACGCTGAAGGCGCAAGGTGCAGTCGATAATCGCGCGGCCACGATTGAAGCAAACAACGGCGTCTCGGTGACGGCCGACAGTCTCGCGAACGACGGTGGTTCGGTCAAAAATGTCGGTACGAGCGCACTGTCGGTTGCGACGACAAACGCGTTGACGAATACGGCTGGCGGCACCATTGGCGGTAACGGTGCTGTGTCATTGTCGGTAGGCAGCGTCGATAACTCCGGCGGTTCGCTGTTGGCAGGGCAGGCGCTTTCTGTACAGTCGAACGGCGCAATCACGAACGCGGCCGGTCTTGTGCAAGCGAATGGAAATTTGACGCTGCGGGCACAGGGTGCGATCAGCAACAGTACGGGGCAAATCGAATCGAACGGTACGAATTCGACGCTCGCGCTGTCAGGGAGCAGTGTCGATAACAGCGATGGCCGCATTGTCAATATCGGCACGGGCGCGACGACGATCGACGGCGGTGCGTCGATCACGAACACGAACGCATCCGGAAAAGCGGGGGCGGGCACGATTGGCGGTAATGGCGATGTGACGCTGACCGCGCAAACGTTGACGAATGCACAAGGCGGTCAAACGCTCGCAGGGCACGACCTCACGCTGAACATTGGCAGCAACGCAAATAACAACGGCGGTGTGCTGTCAGCCGCGAACAACCTCAAGTTGAGCGCGGCAAATGCTGCGCTGTCGAATCAGGCCGGGTCGATTCGCGCAAATGGTGCGCTGTCGCTGAACACCGCATCGATCGACAACACGTCCGGAAAAATCGGCAACGACGCAGGCAGTGGCGGCAGCGTGTCGATTCAGACCGGGACGCTGACAAACCAGAATGGCGCGATCGGCAGCGATCAGGACCTGTCGCTGAGCACTGGCACGTTGACGGGCGATGGTTCGATCGTCGCCGGTCGAAATGGCATGGTGACGCTTGGTAGCGATTACACGCAGACCAGCGCGAACAAGCTGCATGCGAACGGCGATCTGAATTTCACGACATCGGGAAAATTCACAAACCAAGGTGTGCTGGATGCCAACGGTGCGCTGACCGTGAATGCGGCAAACATCGAGAACCAAAGCGGCGCGGATTTGAATTCCGCGAACACGACGGTCAATGCGAATGGCGGCACGATCGACAACGCGGGTCGCATCGAAGGCGATACCGTCACGAACAACAGCACGACGTTCAACAACACCGGCACCGTCATCGGCAGCAACGTCACAACGAACGCGGCGACGATCAACAACACGGGTGCCGCTGCCGTATTCGCCGCTGCCAACCAATTGAATTTGTACGCGTCGAACCAGTTGTCGAACACGGGTGGCGCGAACCTGTATAGCGTCGGCGATATCAATATCGCAGCGAACGGTCAGCGCGATGCGAACGGGTTTCTCGCAAACCGCACGCAAAATGTCTTGAACGATCAGTCCACGATCGAAGCGCAGGGGAGTATCGAACTCGCGGCCGGTACGTTCACGAACACGCGTCCGGCTCCGGTGGTCACCACTGAAACCACGAGCACGACGAGCAAGCACGAAACCAAGCGCCAGAAATACATCGTGTGCGCGACGATGAATGCGGACCCGAACGGTGGCTGTTCACAGGCGATGTGGGTGAACGGCTATAAGACGCCGCTTACTTCAACCTATGGTCCTTCGCAGGTTGTATCAGAAACGTCCGGACCGAATGCGACCGACAAGGTGCTGGTCGTGAACGTGAACGGCAAGCAGCAGACGATTTACTACAACGCGCTGACGACCAACGCGGACGGTACGGTTACGGTCAACTATTGGGACGCCTATGACCCGCACGTCAACTATGTTCCCGACAGCGAATACGCGACGCGCAGCGACGGCCACAACGGCTATCAGCGGGTCGAAATCTGGCGTGATACGACATCCACGACTCAGCAAGACAAGGTGACGAGTCAAGCGCAGCAAGCGCAACTCGTGGCTGGCAACAATATCGTGATGAAGAACGTCGGCACGATCAACAACGAATACAGTGCAATCTCGGCGGGTGGATCAATCAAGATTGGCGATTCGGACGTATCCGGTAGTGCAGGCTCGGGCAGCTACGGCGGCACGGTCGTGAACAACGTCGGGCGGACGCTGTATCAGTATCAGACCGACAATATCGTGTCGATGTATGCGTGGAACGAGGATACGACGCAGGATCGCGGCACCATCGTTCAGCCTTCGAAGGTATATACGCCGGTTGCCATCGGCGGCACGGGCGGCACCATCATCGCCAACCAGTCGGTGAACATCGACGCGAAGGATGTCAACAACCAGAACGTTGCGGCGCAGAATTCCTCGACGGGCGCAACCGGCGGCACGCTCGGAAATAATTCGGCCAATGACGGTGTATCCGGCGGCAAGCTGACGCCGGTTGGTGCCGCAGGCGGATCATCGACGCCGGTGGGTGCGCAGCAATCGGTTGCTAATGCGACCGGCACGCTGTCGATCACGTTGCCGACGAGCGGTCTATATTCGATTCACGACGCGCCCGGCCAACCGTATTTGATCGTCACTGATCCGCGCCTGACGAGCTATACGAATTTCATTTCGAGCGACTACATGCTCGGCCAGTTGAACCTGAACCCGGCGAGCATCGAAAAGCGTCTCGGCGACGGGATGTATGAACAGCAGATGGTGCGCAATCAGGTCACGCAGTTGACGGGGCGCACTTTCCTGCCGGGTTACGCGAGTGCCGAGGATGAATATCGTGCGCTGATGACGAACGGTGCGAGTTACGCGAAAGAATTCGGCATGATGCCGGGTATGGCGCTGACGGCTGCGCAGATGGATGCATTGACGAGCGATATCGTCTGGCTGGTTGATCAGACGGTGACGCTGCCGAACGGCAGCACGACGCATGTGCTTGCACCGGTTGTCTATCTTGCCCAGACGCACGCGAACGATCTGCAACCGACCGGCGCGCTGATCGCGGCGGATGACGTGGAAATTCACGCGACCGGCAGCACGACGAATAGCGGCGTGATCAAGGGTGGTACAAAAACGGTCGTCACGGCAACCGATATTCTGAACCGCGGTGGCTCGATTTCGAGTAACGGCGCGAACGGTACAACGGTCGTCTCGGCGACCAATGATGTCGTGAACGCGTCGGGCATGATTACCGGTAACCGCGTTGCCGTGCTGGCAGGCCGGGATATCGTCAATACGACGTTGGTCGATACGGTTGGCGCAACGGGGGCGTTGGGTGCGAGCAAGGTCAATACAAGTCTGATCGGCCAGCAAGGCACGATCGCGGCGACGGGCGACCTGTCGGTTCAGGCCGCGCGCGATTTGAGCATTCACGGCGCGAATTTGTCGGCGGGCGGCGACGCGCTGGTGACGGCTGGCCGCGATATCAACGTCGATACGGTCCAGTCCACGACGAACCAGTCGATGTATCTGAACGATCAGCATCATTGGGAAGAGTCCACGACGAAGAACGTGACGAGCGGCATCGCCGCAGGCGGCAGCTTGGGGATGCAAAGCGGTAACGACATGACGCTGAAGGGCGCGACCGTATCCGCTGGAAAAGATCTGTCTGCGCTTGCAGGCGCGAATTTGACGGCGACGGCGGTCACGGATACCGCAAAGCTCGATAACGTTGCGGCGGACAGCAAGACGCGCAAGGAAGTCGATCACAACTATGACGAGCACGCTGTTGGCACGCAATTCACGGCAGGCGGCAATGCGACGCTTGCGGCAGTCAGCGCGGACTCGAACAAAGGCAATGTGACGTTGACCGGCTCGTCGTTGACGGCAGGTGTCACGAACGGCAAAGACAATGGCACGGGCGCGGCCAGCATCGCCGCGACTGGAAACGTCACGATCAATGAAGGCCGGGAAGAGCACGATAGTTTTGTCCAGACACAGGCAAAACGTGGCAGCTTCGTTTCTGGTTCAACCACGGACACGATGCAGGATACGCACGCGAATATCGGTGTCGCGAGCACCGTGTCGGGCGATACTGTTGCGATTCGTTCGGGCAAGGATTTGACGCTACAGGGAAGTAATGTCGTTGGTACGAACGACGTGAGGCTCGCTGCTGCGGGCAATGTGAATATCACCACGTCGCAGGACACGCAAACCTCCGAGAGCTACTATTCGAAGCGCGAATATGGTTTCCTGTCGGGCCTGAATCCGTTGAATCAGCTTGACGGCGGATTGCAGGGTTACACGATCGGCGTGCGCAAAACCACGGATGCGCAGCAAGCAACGCAGGTCACGAACAACGGCAGCATGATCGGATCGCTGAATGGCAACCTGAACATCAGTGCGGGCGAGAATTTGCATGTCACAGGCAGCACGCTGCACGCAGGGAACGACATTAATCTCGGAGCCACGAAAGTAACGATTGACGAGGCGCGAAATACCGCTACACAGAACGAACAGCAGTCGTTCAGTCAAACGGCAATTTCTGCGGGCATAAGCAATCCCGTTATCGCGGCAGTGCAGACGGCAAACCAGATGCGCAAGGATGTCAAGCAGACGAAGGGCGATGCACGATTGACTGCGCTGGCGGCAGCAACGACCGGCCTTGCGGGGAAGAATGCCTACGATGCTGTTATGAGTGATCCGACGAGTGTGGGAGGTGTCGGCATCAATGTGTCGCTTGGTACGAGCCACAGCAATAGCAGTTCATCGGCGTCGTCCAATACGGCAGTCGGCAGCACGGTATCGGCAGGCCATAATCTGAATATCGCAGCAGCGGGCGCAGGGGCCGATAGCGATATCAATGTGATCGGCAGCACTCTCAGCGCAGGCCACAATGCGACGTTGAACGCGCAGGGCGATATCAATCTTCAAGCTGCGCAAAATACCGACAGCCAACAGAGCAAGAACAGCGGATCGAGCGCCAGTATCGGCGTGACGTTTGGTGTCGGTAAATCGAATGGCATTTCGTTTCAGGCTGGCGTCTCTGGTACGAAGGGTCATGGCGATGGCAACGATACGACGTGGACAAACACAAACGTTGCTGCGGGCAATAAGCTCACGCTGCAATCAGGCGGCGATACGAACCTGACCGGCGCTGTCGCGAGCGGTAAACAGGTAATCGCAGACGTTGGTGGCGATCTGAATATCAAGAGCCTGCAAGACACAAGCCATTACGATTCGAAGCAGGCGAGCGGCGGTGTGTCTGTCAACGTCTGTGTGCCGCCGATTTGCTACGGTGCATCGAGCGTGGCCGGGAACATCAGTCAGCAGAAGATGAACAGTGACTACGCGGCGGTTGGCGAACAGTCGGGTATCAAAGCTGGCGATGGCGGATTTGATATCAACGTGAACGGCAATACCGATCTGAAAGGCGGCGTCATTGCGAGCAGCGATAAAGCTGTTCGGGATGGCGTGAACAGCCTGACGACGGCAACGCTCACTTCGAGCGATATCCAGAATCACGCATCGTATGATGCTTCCTCGGCCGGAATTTCGGGCGGCTACGGCGGGGATATCGGCAAAAACCAGAAGGGCACTGCTGACAACGTAAATCCGGTTCCGGGAACGACGCTGCCGAAGACCAACGGCGGCAGTGCACCGGGTTTGCAAGTCGCACCACCGATCGCGATGAGCGCGTCCGATGATGCTAGTTCGACAACCCGCAGCGGTGTGAGCGGCGGCGCGCTGACGATTACCGATAGCGCGAAACAGCAGCAATTGACGGGGCAAACTGCTGCCGAAGCCGTCGCGAGCATCAACCGCGACACGTCAAACACGGGCGGTGCGCTCGCACCGATTTTCGATAAGGACAAGATTCAGGCCGGTTTTGACATCACGAGTCAGTTTGTGAATCAGGCTGGCACTTTCGTGACCAACCGCGCGAAGGAAGCGGATGCAGCAAAAGCGGCGGCAAACGATCCGAATCTCACGCCGGAACAACGAGCGGCGGCCCAACAACGGGCCGATCAGTTGACAGCAGAGTGGGGGCCGAGCGGCACGTATCGTCAGGTGCTGACCGCGCTGACGGTCGCAGCCGGTAGCAACGTAACGGGCGGCATGGGCCAACTCGCGCAAAATGCGACGATCGCGTACGTGCAACAGCTTGGTGCGAATCAAGTCAAGCAAATCGCCGATAGCCTCGGCAGTGAAGATGCGCGTGCAGCACTCCATGCGATCGTGGGATGTGCTGGCGCAGCGGCGGGCGGTCAGGCGTGTGGCGTTGGCGCAATGGGAGCCGCCGCAAGCTCAGTGATTGGGAGCTTGATGGCTCCGACGACTAATATGACCGTCGAAGAGCGCGAAGCGCGTGACAATCTAGTGTCGAGCTTGGTTGCTGGTGTAGCTGCGATATCAGGTCAGGATATCGCGACGGCAGCAGGTGCAGCTAAGATAGAAGTCGAGAATAATCAGGCAGCGCTGCCGCAGATGGCACCCCCGCCTACTTGGTTGTCAGGGTTCAAGTTGCCGGGTTTTACGGGACAAAGCCGGGACAAGGGGGACAATGCCATTATCGATAATTCGACCGAGCTTGATGCGAGTGCGAAAGCGGGACCGCTGATCAGTCCGCTTGGTGCACAAAGAGTGGTCGAAGCCATCATCACGGCTGCGACGCCCGATTGGCTTCAGGAAATGATGAACGACCCGCTCACGATGGCGGGATACAAGCCGAATCAAGGATCGGTTGGCAACATGAAGCAGTTTTTCAACACTGATGGATTCGGTTCAGGCTTGAGCGATGCTTCGCAGAAGACCAACTATCGATATCAAGGTCAGAATGTCTATAAGGCAACCGCTGATGTAGGCTCTGGCATTAGCAAGGGTGACCTTTTTTATCTTGATGGACTGCATAAGGATCATCTTGAAGTATTTGATAGTAGCGGTAATTTCAAGAATGTTGTTAATCTGGATGGGTCGGTAAACGCCGAAAAGGCAAATGCTGGCTCCGGTCGCAAACTGAATGTTAAGTGAATTGATGAGCGCAGGTGGAAATATGGATCAAAAATCGACTGTTGCTAAGAATCTATTTTCATCGCCGAACTATGATGAGAATTCTTTTTCTGGCTTATTGCATGAGCAGAGTATTTTGGATTGGGGGCAATATTGGCTTTTAGAGTGGGCGCTGTATAGGCTTGCCTCGGAAGGGGCGGATATTGAAGATATGTATTTGGGAGTTTTTCAAATTTTCAGTAACGTACTGAATGCGATATGTTCGCATCTCGATCCAGAGGATTTATTTAAAATAAAGAATCTCAATCGAGATGAGATCTATGAATTTCGCGAGCGAATTCGTATGGTGTTCGAGGGTTTTTTTGCCAGACAGATGCCAGATCAATCTATGTGTTTTGATGAAATAAATCCATTTCTTGCGGGAAGGTAAGGGGGTATGGAACTGAATCGAATCAAGGCCTTGTTGCGGGAATTGGCGCTGTCACACGGTTTGACGGATGCTGATCTGCGTGCGTACAACGAAGAAGCCGACGATCTGGAGTGGTATATCAATTTGAAGAGGGATCAAGAGGAATTGTTCGGGAAAGAAATGCGCCGCGTTCGGGATTCTCTCGATCTGTATGAGTCAGCTTTGAATAGGGGGGGGTAAGTTGACGGCGAAAGCAGGATTAATCCATGCCGAAATCGCTCTTCAGGGCCTGTCGGGTTTCTTCGATGGGTTAATGCATGACGTAAAAAAGACTTATGGTGATCCTCGCTTCGGTTGGCCCAAATTTCCAAATGATGACTGGAAGATTCCTGCTGAATATGGATTTAATGAGTAATGCCGAAAAATTGCGCCGTGTGATGGTGCGGTCGACGTGAAAATGACTGCTGCACGTATTAATCGAACGGAACAAAAGGCTGTGATTTGTAGTCTGCGAGTAGCGGTTCGAACGGTTCTAATTAAAAGAGCGAATTAGATGAAGAAGAAAATCCGGGGCGTAAATCTCGCGGCTGCTTCGTTATTGCTCGCGTCGACGGGCGTTGCAGCACAGACGCCGCCGAACGCGGTGATTCCCGGCAACGATCAGCAAACGCGTCAGCAGGAAGAAGCACGCGAGCGCGAACGAACCGTTTCCGCGCCGGGAGTTCGATCGAGCGTGGCAGTAAGTGCAGGCTATCCGGCGCTTCCCGTCGAAACGCCGTGTTTCCGCATCGACCACTTCACGCTCGATGTTCCTGATTCGCTGCCGGACATGGTGAAATCGCAAGGCGCATCCGCGTTGCCGTTGGATCGCTTTGCCTTCGCGCGTGAATGGCTCGAACACTACACCGGCCAGTGTGTTGGCAAGCAGGGGCTTGATGTGCTCGTTAAAGGGCTGTCGCAGAACCTTTTATCACGCGGCTACATCACGACTCGCGTGCTGTTGCCGGAGCAGGATCTATCCTCCGGTACGCTGAAAGTCGCCCTGATTCCCGGCGTGATTCGGCACGTACGCTTCGTCGATGAAAAACTGCGCGGCACGTGGAAAACTGCGTTCCCGACTCGCGACGGCGAATTGCTGAACCTGCGCGACCTTGAGCAAGGTCTAGAGCAAATGAAGCGGGTTACGAGCCAAGACATATCGATGCAAATCGTTCCGGCTGACGTGCCGGGCGAAAGCGATGTCGTGCTCGACGTGAAACGCGGCAAGCCGTGGACCGTTGTTGCATCGATCGACAATTCGGGTACGCGCTCGACCGGCAAGCTGCAAGGCAATCTGTCGATCGGCATCGACAATCCGCTCGGCTTGAACGACATCTTCAACGTCGGAGTGAGCCAAGACCTTGAGTTTGGCGACCATCGGCTCGGCTCGCACGGCTGGAACGGCTTCTACTCGGTTCCGTGGGGCTACTGGACCGCAACGTTATCGGCGTACACCAACACGTACTATCAGCAAATCGCGGGCGTTAATCAGACGTTCGTTGCGAGCGGGAATTCCAAGACCGTCGATTTCAAACTGGCCCGTGTGCTCACACGCAGCCAGAACGACGTATTCGGCGGCTATGTCCGGCTGTCACGGCGCTTCGGTCAAAGCTTCATCGAAGATACTGAAATTCCGCAGCAGCGTCGCAACAACACGTTCATCGAACTCGGTCTGACGGATCGTCACTATTTCGGTGGTGCGCAGTTCGACGGGACGCTCGCATACCGACAGGGCATCGGTACGTTCGGCGCGCAGGATGACATTCTGGCAGCGGAAGGCGGGCCGACGTACCGCTACAAAATGGCCGTGCTCGATGCGAACCTGTCGGTGCCATTTGCAATCGCGCAGCAGCCGTTCCGCTACGTTGCAACCGTCCACGGCCAGTTCACCGGCAACACGCTGTACTACATCGATGACATGACCATCGGAAGCCGCTACACCGTGCGAGGCTTCGACGGCGAAACGATGCTCGCGGCGGCGCGTGGTTTCTACTGGCGCAACGAATTGCAGATGCCGATCGGTCAGACGGGCCAAGCGATTTATGCGGGACTGGACTATGGCCGTGTATGGGGACCGCAACCGGTGCCGCTGGTTGGTACCCAACTCGCAGGTGCTGTGATCGGCGTGAAGGGTAGTGTAGCAACGCGCTTCGGCGGCTATGGCTACGATCTATTCGCGGGTACCCCTGTATACAAGCCTTCCGGATTTCCGACTGCGCGCGTGACGGTCGGGTTTCAGGTGACGGCTCAGTTTTGATGTGCCAGTTGTCGAATAAAAACGAAGGGAATTGGACAGTGAAATCGATCGCAACAACACTTGGATTAAGCATGTTTGTCATGTTGACGGGTTGCGCACTTCCCGCTGCTGGTCGAGCAGCTTTTCTCGTTCGAGCCTTCGGTTGAGGGCTACGTCACGTCCGAGCCTATCCGAACCTTTGTGTGTGAGGCATAAACTGATGGCCAAGGAGCCACTTTATGCCACGCAAACGCAAGGAAGAAGTGACGATTGAGCCGGGCAAGGGCTTGAACCTGGACCCGGAACTCATCAAGCAACTGGTGCCCGGAACGCTGGATCGGGCAACGATCAACGAGCAGCTCGCGGCGCTCAAGAAGGCGATCTTCGAACGCGCGCTGGGCGGCGAACTGACCCACCACCTTGGCTACGAGAAGGGTGAAGCCAAACCGGGCGGCCGCACGAACCATCGCAACGGCACCAGCCGCAAACGCGTTGCAACCGACGACGACTTGCTCGACGTCGAGATTCCGCGCGACCGCGAAGGCACCTTCGATCCGGTGTTGATCGCCAAGGGCGAGCGACGCTTCACCGGCTTCGACGACAAGATCATCGCGATGTACGCCCGCGGCATGAGCGTGCGGGAGATTCAGGGCTTCCTGCTGGAGATGTACGGCATCGAGGTATCGCCGGACTTCATCAGCACCGTCACTGACGCGGTGATCGACGAAGTGCGTGAATGGCAGCAGCGGCCGCTCGAGCCGATGTACCCGGTCGTGTTCTTCGATGCCTTGCGAGTCAAGATCCGCGACGAAGGCGTGGTGCGCAATAAGGCGATCTACCTGGCACTGGGCGTGCGCCGCGACGGCACACGTGACGTGCTGGGCCTTTGGATCGAACAGACCGAAGGCGCCAAGTTCTGGCTGCGGGTGGTGAACGACCTGAAGCTGCGCGGCGTGCAGGACATTCTGATCGCCGTGGTCGACGGCCTGAAGGGCTTCCCGGAAGCGATCAACACGGTGTTCCCGGACACGACGGTGCAGACCTGCATCGTGCATCTGATCCGGAACTCGCTGGACTTCGCCAGCTGGAAAGACCGGAAATCGGTCGCAGCCGCGCTCAAGGAGATCTATCGGGCACCGTCGGCCGAAGCGGCCGCCGTGGCGCTGGATGCGTTCGATACGAGCCCGTGGGGTAGGAAATACCCACCGATTGCCGCCCTCTGGCGCCGGGCCTGGGATCAGGTGATTCCGTTCTACGCCTTCGCGCCTGACATCCGGAAAGTTGTATATACGACCAACGCGATCGAGTCGTTGCACATGCAGCTTCGGAAGATCATCAAGGCGCGGGGCCACTTCCCATCGGACGAGGCCGCGCTCAAACTGATCTGGCTGGCGCTGCGCAACGTCGTGGTCAAGTGGACCGGTTCCCGGCACGATTGGAAGAGCGCCATGACACAGTTCGCGCTGCTTTACCCGGAACGATTCAACATTGGAGTCTGAATCTCAACCCGCCTCACACACGAAATTCCGGATACCTCCTCACGTCCGGAGCTTCGAATCTGACGTTGCTCCTCCCAAGCAGCAATCGCAGAGGAGAAGGGCATCGCGGGCCATTCTCCAAGTTGCTTCATCTTCCCGTCGAGCGGCGATTTGTAGCGATAGACCCAAGTTCTGCGCTTGGCTCCCGCACTCATACGCAAACCGGCGAAGCCGTCGATCGGCTCGTCGGTGCCCTGAGCCATGCGACGGATTTTGTTCGCATCAAACTTCATTTACACCCCCAAATTACCTACGCCAAAACCTACGCCTTGGCCTTCGGTTGGGGTGATCCTTCCGCCTCTGTGACTGATTCCTGCATCCCGTCACGCATCCGCCCATTTCCTCAACAGGTTGTGATAAATCCCCGTCAGCGAAATTACCATTGGATCCTTCGCGCCTTTTTCCGCGGACAGCGCCTGGATCTGCGTATCGAGCTGGAACAGCAGCGTGCGGTCGCCGTCGTCGCGCACCATGCTCTGGATCCAGAAGAACGACGCGACGCGTTCGCCGCGCGTCACGGGCGTTACCCGATGCAGGCTCGACGCCGGATACAGCACGAGATCGCCGGCCGGCAGCTTCGCGCGATGCACGCCGTACGTATCTTCCACGCACAGCTCGCCGCCGTCGTATGCGTCCGGTTCCGCGAGAAACAGCGTCGCCGACAGATCGCTGCGCACGCGAAAATCCGTGCCGCGCAGCAGCCGGATCGCGTTGTCGACATGCGTGCCGAACGTCTCGCCGCCTTCGTAGCGATTGAACAGCGGCGGAAACACCTTCAGCGGCAGCGCGGCCGAGAAGAACAGCGCGTGTTGCGCCAGCGCATCCTGGATCGCATCGCCGACCGCGCGCGCGACCGGCGAACCTTCCGGCATCTGTCGATTGCGCTTGGCCAGCGCCGACTGCGCGCCGGACGTCGCGTTGCCGTCGACCCAGTCGGCGCTATCGAGCAACTCGCGACATTGCGCGACCTGCGCCTGGGTCAGCACACCGGGGATATGAAGCATCATGATTCGGATTCCGTGCCGTGAGACGGCAAGTGCAGCGCCGCCGCGCGCAACGCAGCGATCGGCGATGCGGCAAGATACGCGCGCATTTTCGCGACGAACGCGGGGGTGGCCGTGGCCGGCACGCGCGCGAGCCAGACGCGTGCTTCGTCGACGCGCCCGCGCTCCGCGAGCAGCCGCGCGTAGTTGAACTGGCCGCGAAAATCACCGGCCTCGGCGGCGCGGCGATAGTGGTCGAACGCGGCGTCGGGATCGACGGCGACGACCCAGCCGTCCTCGTGGAAACCGCCGATCAGGTTGATCGATTTCGCATGGCCGAGCGCGGCCGCGCGGCGAAACCAGTCGAGTGCGGCGGCGCGATCCTCGTCGATGCCGTCGCCGAGCGCGAGCGCCGTCGCGTAGTTGTACATGCCCCAGTCGAGCCCGGCCTGCGCGGCGAGCCGGTACCAGTACACCGCCACCGGCGCGCACGCGGCCGTCCCCCAGCCGAACTCGTAGCAGCGGCCGAGCATGTTCATCGCCATCGCATGGCCGGCCCGCGCCGCATGCCGGAACCAGCCGAACGCGGCAGCGGGATCGCGCGCGACGCCATGCCCGTCGAGCAGGTACTGGCCATACACGGCCTGCGCGTCGACGATCCCGTGCTCGGCCGCCGCCGCGACCCACGCGGCGGCCCGCTCGGGCGGCCCGGCCAGGATGTCGGCGAACGCGCGCGGCGACACCGACGCGAGCGCCTTCAGCGATACGGCTTCCATCGATCAGTAGCGCGCGTTCAGCGTGACGAACGCCGAGCGGCCCGGCGCGATCGACGCGTAGTGCGCCGGATACGCCTGATCGAAATACGTGCGGTTGAACAGGTTGTTCACGTTCAGCTGCAGGTCGAGCTTCTTGTTGATCCGGTATTGCGCCATCGCGTCGAAGCGCCAGTACGACGGCACCGCACGCAGGTTCGCGGGATCGCCGAACACTTCCGACATGTAGAACGCGCCGCCGCCGACGGTGAACTTCGGCGTCACGTCGTAGTTCGACCACATCGTCAGGCTGTGCTTCGGCGTGTTCGGGAAGCGGTGGCCATCGTTCGAGGCGTCCTTGCCGTTGTCGCGCAGTTCGCTCTTCATGTACGTATAGCCGCCGAACACCTGCCACTGCTTGGTGATCTGCCCGGCGACGCCGAGCTCGAGGCCTTGCACGCGCTTGTTGCCGACCATCGCGTACTGGTTGTTCGGCAGCGTCACGCGCGCATTCGTCGTGTCGATCTGGAACAGCGCGGCGGTCAGCGACAGCTTGTCGTTCAGCACGTTCCACTTCGTGCCGAGCTCGATGCTGCGGTTTTTCTCGGGGGCCATCTGGTCGGCGTTCGGGCCGACGCCGCCGCGGCCCGGCGTGAGCGACTGCGTTTCGCTGCCTTCGCCGAGCAGCATGCCGGCCGGCGTCGACGACGTCGCGTACGACGCGTAAAGGCTGCCGTTCCGCGCGGGCTTGAACACGAGGCCGGCTTGCCAGTTGAACAGCGTGTCGTCACGCGTATAGGTCTTGCCGCCGTTTGCCCGGGTGTCGGTGAAGCGGGTCGAGTAGTCGTCGACGCGCACGCCGGCGTTCACCTGCCAGCGCGGCGTGAGTTCGATCGTGTCGAAGCCGTAGATCGATTTCGTCGTGGTGCGCGCATGCGCATGGTCGTTGTTGCGTGTGACCGAGCCGACCCACGGGTCGCTCGGGTTCGGCGACCACAGGCTCGTGCAGTTGTAGCCCGACGGCGCGCCGATGCCTTGCTTGCAGATCGTGCCCTTGTCGGTGGCGACCGTATACGAATCGCGTTTGCCCCATTCGCGCGACAGTTCGATGCCGGTCGTGAAGCTGTGCTTGAACGGGCCGGTGCGGAATTCGCCGAACAGTTCGGTCAGGTTCGCGAGGCTGTTGATCGAGCTGTTGCGGTTGTTGTTGCGGCGCCAGACCTTGCCATTGATCACGTTGCCCTGGCTGTCGTCGGGCTGGGTCCAGATGTAGTCCTGCGTCGATTCCGTGTAGCGCGTCGTGTTGCGCACCGTCAGTCCCGGCGTGATGTCGTGCTCGATCCTGATCGTGCTGATGTCCGACGTGGTCTTGCGGAAGTCGCGGTCGATCAGGCCGTAGAAGTTGTGGCGATCGACGGGCGCCGGATAGATCGTGTCGACGTTCGCGGGCTTGTTCGACGTCGTGTAGAAATACGGAATGCCGCCGTCGGGCATGTCGTCGGTCGACAGGTGGTAGTAGCTCGCGGTCACGCGCGTGGGCGTGCCGAGGCCGAACGCGATCGACGGCGCGACGCCCCAGCGCTCGTTGTTGACGACGTCGCGGCCGGCGACGTCGTTGTTGTGGCTCATCAGGTTCAGGCGGAACGCGGCGTGATCGGCGAACTGCCAGTTGCCGTCGGCGGTGAAGCGGCGATAGCGGTCGGTGCCGAGGCCCGCGCTCGCGGCGGCCGTCGTGCCGAGGTGCGGCGCCTTGGTGATCAGGTTGATGCTGCCGCCCGCGCCGCCGCGGCCGCCGTATGCGCCGTCGGAGCCCTTGGTGACTTCGACGCGCTCGGTGTTGAAGATCTCGCGCGTGGTCGCGCCGGTATCGCGCATCCCGTCGACGAACATGCTGCCTTGCGTGTCGTAGCCGCGGAGGAACGGCCGATCGCCGAGCGGGTTGCCGCCTTCGCCGGCGCCGAACGTGATGCCGGGCACGGTGCGCAGCGCTTCGGTCAGCGTCGCCGCGCCGCTGTTCCGGATCAGCTCCTGCGGGATCACGGTGACCGACTTCGGCGTGTCGACGAGCGGCGCGGTGAATTTCACGGAGGCGGAAAAGTCGGCCTTGTAGCTGTGCTCGGTCTTGCCCTGGACCTCGATCGTCGCGAGATGGCCTTCGGGGCTGACCGGGGCGGGCGGCGGCGCGCCGTCGGCGAACGCGGGGCTCGCCGCGAGCACGCTGCACAGGGTGGTGAATTTGCCGAGCTTCGACTCTTCAGGACGGGACTTCATGATGCGCTTCGACCTCGCTGTGTGGCCCCGGAACGCCGCGCTGCGAAAACGTGCACGCCGCCAGGGATTATTACGATTTGGTTTCAGTCGGCATTCTATGTAATTTTCAATTGAATGAGAAGCGTTCTCGTTTGTGTTTTCGGGGAGAGTGTTGACGAATGTTACGGAGGCCGTACACGGGCTTGCGGGGCGGGAAGATTGGCTAAATGGCCGAGTGGGAGAGGCGTGGCAGGCCGCTTACAGTGGTCGAATCTTCACTCGGATAAATGACATCAAGGTGCTAATATGACTGCATTGCAAGCAAATGTAGTGAGGCGCATCATGCCCGTGATCACGGTTCGAAATCTGCCCGACGAAGTGCATCGCGCGCTTCGAATCCGGGCTGCGCAACATGGCCGCAGTACCGAGGCCGAGGTGCGCGACATTCTCGAGCAGGCCGTTCGGCCCGGTGGCCGGCCGAGGCTCGGAACGCTGTTGGCCGAAATCGGGCGGGAGGCGGACGGCGTCGATTTGCACGTCCGGCGCGACACCTCGCCAACCGATCCGATGAGCTTCGAATGATCCTGGTCGACACCAACGTGATTTCCGAGCCGCTGCGACGTGAGCCCAGCGCGGCCGTGATCGAATGGCTCGACGCGCAGAACGTCGAGACGCTGTTTCTTGCCGCGATCAGTCTGGCGGAGATGCGATTCGGCGTGGCGGCATTGCCGGAGGGGCGCCGGCGGGACTGGCTCGAGCAAAGCATCGAGCAGCGCGTCGTGCCGTTGTTTCGCGGCCGGATCCTGCCGTTCGACGATGCGGCCAGCAAAGCGTATGCGAGCCTTCGCGCGAAGGCGCGTGGCGCGGGCAACGCGATGGCGTCTGCCGATGGCTTCATCGCTGCAACCGCCGCGGCGAACGGCCTGATCGTGGCCACGCGCGACGTCGCGCCGTTCGAGGCAGCGGGCCTGCGCGTGATCGACCCCTGGGCCGGCTGACGCCGGGTTGGCCGCCGTCGCGTTACCGGCGCCGAAAATGACAACGCGCCGTGCAAGGCGGCGCGTTGGATGCGTGACGTCTGCGCGCGGCCCTTGAACGGAAGCAATTTCGCGTTCAGCCGCGCAACACCGGATGCGGGTCAGTCGATCCCGTGAAACACCGCGTCCTCCGGCCCGAGGTAGGCCGGCGGGCGCCACGTCGCGTCGCGCATCGAATGCTGGACGAGATTCTCGACGCCGAGCAGCACCGCGAAGATCGCCATCCGCACCGGAATGCCGTTGTCCGTCTGCCGGAAGATCGCGAGGCGCGGATCGCGGTTCAGGTCGACCGACAGGTCGTTCGCGCCGGGCCGGCTGTCGCGCGGCAGCGGGTGCATGATCAGCGTGTCGGATTTGCAGACGGAATCGACGAGCGCCTGGTTGATCTGGAAATCCGGCGTGTAGCCTTCGAACGACTCGTCGGTGAAGCGCTCCTTCTGGATCCGCGTCGCATACACGACATCCGCGCCGCGCAGGCCGGCCGCAAGGTCGTTCGTCTGCTCGATCACATGGCCGTTCGTCGCGATCTGGTCGATGATGTACGCCGGCATTTCGAGCGTCGGCGGCGACACGAGCGTGAACTTCAGCCCGCGATACAGCGCCAGCAGCTTGACGAGCGAGTGCACGGTGCGGCCGTATTTCAGGTCGCCGACGAGTGCGATATGCGCGCCGTCGACGATCTTGCCGAGCCGCGAGAACTCGCGCTGGATCGTATAGAGATCGAGCAATGCCTGGCTCGGGTGTTCGCCCGGGCCGTCGCCGCCGTTGATCACCGGCAGGTTGGTCGCGCGCGCGAATTCGGCCACCGAGCCTTTCTCCGGGTGGCGGATCACGAGCGCGTCGACATAGCCGGCCATCACGCGGCTCGTGTCGTAGATCGATTCGCCCTTGGCCATCGACGAGAACGTGAAGCCGGTCGTGTCGCACACCGAGCCGCCGAGCCGGCAGAAGGCCGCGCCGAACGACACGCGCGTGCGCGTGCTGGCCTCGAAGAACAGATTGCCGAGCACGGCGCCTTCGAGCACGCGCGAGATCTTGTGGCGACGGGCGATCGGCTGCATCACGTCGGCGACGCGGAACAGCGCCTCGACCGAGTCCCGCGAGAACTGGTCCACCGAGATCAGCTGCGGCTTGCCTTCGAACAGGAACTGCTTCGCGAGCCCTTGTTTGTCTACGCTTTGCGTATAGTCCCCGCCATCCGGTGCCGAGCGCTCGACGATTTCCGACACAAAGCGCTCGACAATCTCGGGCATCCCGCGCGATTCCTGCGAATCGTCGGGCAGCAACCACGTATCGAGCGCACGACGGCTGACGCCAATGCGGCTCGCGAACGCTTCGCGGGTCATGTTGAGGCGGCGCATCGCGTCGCGCAGGAAGGCTTGCTGGGGAACGGTCATCGGCGGCACCTGATGAAAAATATACGCGGTGCGTATATTAGTTCCCGGATGGGCGAAGTCAAGGAAAATCTGTGGGGCCGGCTCGTGTGCCTGCGGAACACCGGCTCCGTCGATACTGGCGCGCGCCGGCCGGCTCCGTATAATCAGGTCAGGCCCCGTGCCCTGCGCGCCGCAGGGCGCCACGCCGCATCCGATTCGCCCGGTCGGGCTTGTTGACTCGAAGGAGAATGAGAATGACGCGTACGATTGCTGCAGTGCTGCTGGTGGTGACCGCCGCGCTCGCCGGTTGCAATACCGTTGCAGGCATGGGGCAGGATATTTCGAAGGGGGGGCAGGCGATCAGCGACTCGGCTGAAAAGGCCAAGTAAGCCGCCGGCATTCCGGAATGCAGAAGGCGCCGGGCCGTCCCGCGATCGCGGGGCGGCCCGGCGCCTTTTTTTGTCGTGCGCGGCGTGGGCGCAGGCGGTGTCAGGCGCTTTCCACGAATGCGTAGCGGCCGTCGACCTTGCGCGGCGTGAACCAGCCGAAGTCGGGGAACATCCGGTTGCGGACGAACCACACGTAGACCACCAGGATGACCGTCACTGCGAGGCTCGGCAGCGCGGACGACGGATCGCGCCCGAGATCGCCGATGGTCTTCGGCAGTTGCAACAGCGACAGGGCGATGAACGCGTGATACGCGCCGACGCGATGGGTCGCGAAGCCCCAGATGAACAGCAGCGACAGCGGCACGGCCAGTGCGAGGAACAGGAGCGCCGCGCCCGTGCCGTGTCCGCCCACCAGGAAGAGACCGGCGAGCGCAAGGCTGATCAACAGCTGCGCGATGCCGAGCCCGATCAGGATCCAGGTATGCACCTTGTTCTTCCTGCACAGCGCGGGATCGGCGCGCGACGCGATCAGGCGCGCGAGCACGTGATCCTTCAGGCCTTGTCCGGCCAGCTCGGCCAGCACGTCGGCTTTCCTCGCGCCCGCGGACAGAAGTGCCGCGATCCTTGTTTTGGCTTCCTTCTTGTTCATGACGATGCGAATTATTGTTCGGTGGTTGTCAAATGGCCTGGCCACGCGAATATTGCATCTTGTGTGACGGTGCGCAACGGGTTTGCCACGCGCGGACACATTCCTACAGTCTCACGCCGTCGTCGCGGATGTCGGGCCGCGGCGGACGATCGTTTGACGAGTTTGACGGTGGCGTGGCGCGGGCATCGGGACGGCTGGTGTACGCGATGCGTGTCGGCGAACGTGACGGCGCGGCGGCCCGGTGGTGGTGGTGGTGCCCGGTAGCGTGATACCGCACACGGCATCTCACGGCGCGGCTGGAGCAGACGCGATACCGGTAGCGAAGCCGAATGGCGTGCGCACGGTGCGCATCCGAGGTGGATCATTCGGCAGGAGTCGGCGTGGACGCCGCCGGACTGGCTGCCAACCCGGACCGTGCCGCGGTGTCGCGTGCCGGCGCTTCGCGCCGCCGTGTCGCGCCCAGCAGCATCCCCGCGACGACGAGCGCGATGCCGAGCAGCCGCGTGCCGCCGAGCGTTTCGCCGAACAGCGCGACCGCGAACAGCACGGCCGACACCGGCGCGACCGCCGTGAACAAGGCGGCCTCGGTGCCGCTCGTGCGTGCCGACCCCGCATACCAGCAGAGGTAGCCGAGCACGGTTGGCACGAGTGCGTAGTATGCGATCGCCGACACGGCGCCGACGGTCCAGCCGGTCGCCACCGCGTGCCATTCGAACGCGGCCGGCACCAGCGCGAGCACGAAGCCGAGGCCCGACATCGCCGTCGACAGCGCGAGCGGCGGCAACGGCGTCGACAGCCGCCGGTTCAGCAGGATGAACACGGCTTCGCAGGCGACGGCCGCCAGCACCAGCGCGTCGCCGGCGAGCGTGCGGAGCGATGGCATCGCGTGGCCGGGCGCGAACGTGACGAACAGCACGCCGGCGGTGGCAAGCGCGGCCGCACTCCAGTCGCGCGGCGTCTGCCGCTCGCGTAGCACGACCGCCGCGATCAGCGTCGACATCGCCGGCAGCGTGCCGAGCATCACGCCCGCATCGATCGGCGACGACAGCTTCGTGCCGCTGATCAGCAACACCGTATAGCCGACTCCGCCCGCCGCCGCCTGGACGACCAGCAGCACGGCGTCGCGCGCGCAGAGGCGCGGCCATCGCAGCCGCTGCGCACGCATCAGCGCGAACAGCAGCGGTGTCGCGATCAGGAAGCGCAGCGCGGTGGCCGCGAACGGCGGCAGGCCGCCGGCCGCGAAGCGGCTCGCGATGACGGTGCTGCCGACGCCCGCCATCGCGGCGGCAAGATAGAGATAGCCGATCAGTCGTGTCTTCATGCGCCGCATCATCGCGTGCGGCGGTGCGGGCGTCTTGAACGAAATTGCAGCGGCGGCGGAGTATGGAGCGGGGCGCGTGACCGGGCGCTGCGGCCGGCGCTTTCGACCGGCGGGTTGTGCGGGCGGAGGTATCGAGTCGTCGTCACCGCGGACGACAACGGCTCCGATCGTCGCGCCGCCGGTGTCGGTGCGAGGACCGTGACGTCCGTCAGCCTGCCTGCGTGAATCGTCCCGGCGTGATACCGAACTGGCGTGCGAACGCGCGTGTCAGGTGGCTCTGGTCGGCGAAGCCGGCTTCGGCCGCGGCATCCGCGATCGACAGGCCGCTCGCGAGCAGTGCACGCGCGAGCCGCGTGCGCGACTGCAGCAGATACGCGTGCGGCGTGATGCCGAGTTCGCGGGCGAATCCGCGCAGCAGCTGGAAGCGGCTCACGCCGCTCAGGCCGGCGAGTTCGGCCAGCGAAACGGGGGCGGCGGGTGTCGCATCGAGCCGCTCGCGGGCGACGCGGATCGCCGGCGCGACGCCGGCGGCCGGCAGTACGCGGTTCGCATGTCGCGCCAGCAACCCGGCGACCAGCATCACGAGCGCCTCGTCCCGGGCGAGCGGTAGCGCGTCTCCCGCCACGATGCGTGCATGCAATCGGCCGACCGCGGTGGCGAGCCGCGCGTCGCGCACGGCCGGATGCGCGAGCTCGACACCGCCGAGGCCTTCTTCCGCCGCGACACGCGCGACCAGCGCGGGTGCGAGGTACAGCATCCGCCAGCGTCGGCCGGTGTCCGCGTCGATCGGCATGCCGTCGTGCATTTCGCCGGGATTGACCATGATCGCGTCGCCGGCCAGCGCGTCGACCTGCCCGCGGCCGCTCCAGGACCGATGCGCGCCGCTGACGATCACGCCGATCCCGAATTCGTCGTGCGCATGCCGCGGAAACGCGCGATCGGACTCGAGGCTGATCGCCTCGATTCCTTCGTCGGTGCGTCGGTAATGGGTGACACGGTGCATGGGCGCTCCTCGCGCCGGCAGCGGCGCGGATCACGTGCACTTTAGCGCGTTCCGGCGCCGCGCGCCCTTCATCCTTTTGGCGGATACCGCGCGGCGCGCGCAGCCCGCACCATGAGCACATGAGCAGCGTACACGGCCCGCCGGGCCTGAAGCTGCGCGGGAGACGGCAGGTGGAACGACAGGATCCGGTATTCATTCAGGTGGGCGCACTCGCGGACGGCTTCGCGCCGGACGCGAACCTCCTCGCGCCCGTGAACGCGCTCGCCGGGCGCTCGCTGGCGCTCGGCGACGCATCAGGCGCGTGGCGCGTCTATACGTTCGAGGCCGGCGCGCTGCAATGGCGCGACGCGACGACCGACACCGGCGGCCGCGCGCCGTGCCGCGTCACGCGGCTGCGCGCCGACCTGTATTTCGTCGACTACATCGACCCGGCCGCGCGTGCGACGTCGGTCAGCCTCGTGATCGACGTCGGCAACGGCCTGTGGACGTCCGTGGCCGGCACGCTGCCGACCGAAGCCGACACGCATATCGACGCGTTCACGCGCGTCGCGCGCGGGCTGCCGCTGACGGGTGTCGACGCGGCGTTCCGGCACGGCACGCTCGGCGGCCATGCGCAGGCGGGCCCGCTGCACGGGCCCACGCGCGAACTGATCGGCAAGCGCACGATGTATCGCTACAGCCCGACCGAATGCTACGAGCACATCTACCTGAACGAGAACTTCTACGCATGGCAGTGCCTGCAGGGCGTCGAAGGCGGGCTGGCCGACGTGGATCGCTGCCATTACTTCAGGATTGCGGAACAACTGTATCTGTTCGTCTGGCGCGAGAAGGTGGTGCCGACCCTCGGCGTCGTGCTGATCGACCTCGCGCAACGCAAGACGGACGGCAAGATCTTCGGTTATCAGGGCGGCGATTTCGGCGCGCTGTCGAACTTCCCGATCGGCGCCCATGCGCAGGTGCTGAACGAAACCGCGCATCCGCTCGGCGGCGAGGCGCAGCGATGACCGCGGTACTCGGCAGCGGCCGGTTGCGTGCGGATTTCAGCGAACGCGTCGTGCTCGTCACGGGCGCCGCGCAGGGAATCGGTGCGGCGATCGCGCGCCGTTTCGCGGAATCCGACGCGTTCGTCGCGCTCGCCGATCTCGACGGCGATGCGGCTGCGGCCCAGGCCGACGCACTCGCCAGCGCGGGCGGCGATGCACGCGCGTATCGCGTCGATGCCGCGCGACGCGATGAACTTGGCGCGCTCGTCGCGGCGGTCGAGCGCGACGGCGGCCGGCTCGACGTCGTCGTTCACAACGCCGCATATTTCCCGCTCACCCCGTTCGCGCGGATCGACGAGCCGACGCTCGAACGCACGCTGTCGGTCAACCTGTCGGCGTTGTTCTGGCTCGCGCAGGCCGCGCTGCCGGCATTCGAGCGCGCTGGAGCCGGGCGGCTGCTCGTCACGTCGTCGGTCACCGGGCCGCGCGTCGCGTATCCAGGGCTCGCGCATTACGCGGCATCGAAGGCCGGCGTGAACGGCTTTATCCGCGCGGCGGCGCTTGAACTCGCGCGCCGCAACGTAACGGTCAATGGGGTCGAGCCGGGGATGATCCGCACGTCGGCAGCCGGCAATCTCGGCGATGCGTCGGTCGCCGCGCAGATCGCGCGCGACATTCCGCTCGCGCGGATGGGGGAACCGGAGGACATCGCGAACGCGATGCTGTTTCTCGCGTCGGGCGATGCGGCGTACATCACCGGGCAGACGATCGTCGTCGACGGCGGCGCGACGTTGCCGGAGAGCGGGGCCGTGCTGGGCGACGGCTGAGGGGCGCGTCGACGATTGCGCAGACGCGGCCGTCGAGTGCGCCGGTTGGCGTGTCGACAACCGGCCCGCGCACCGTCGCACCTACAGCCAGCCGCTGTGAATGAACTCGACGATCGAGTACCGGCGCGGCTCGAGTTCATGCTGCCGGACGGCCTCGACGATGCGCGACACGCCGTCCGCGTAGGGCGACGCACCGTACACGCGCGATTCGAACTGCAGGCTGCACGCGCCATCCTCGATGCGGATCCGGTGGAACGCGTGGCGGCCGAGCTGCTCGTCGGGAATCTGCAATGCGTCGCGCTGCTCGTCGGGGTTGCGCACGGAGCGGATGTCCTGCGCCGCCACGCCGAGCGACTGACCGATGCCGACCGCGGTGCCGGGCACGGAGGTCTTGCTGGCCTGGTGCGACTCGATCACGCTGATGCGGCAGTCGCGAAACAGATGGCCGCTGGTTTCCAGCATGCTCATGAACTTGAGCATCAGGATGTTCGTGTTCGGACACAGCACGACGGGGAAGTCGTGCGTTCCGGTTTCGACGTCGGAGCCGGTGGACAGCTCGATGAGCGGCGATCCGGTCGCCCGGCAGAACGCGATCGCGGCGGGCAACTCGCGGCCGGATCCGGCGTGCACGACAACTGAACGGGCGTCGAGACGTGCAGGGTCCGACCACGCCATCATGCGGCAGGTTGCCGGGTCGAGCCGGTGCGAGCGGAGCAGTTCGGTTGCCAGCTTGCCGGTGCCAACGACGAGTACTTGCATAGGATAGACGGGTTGAGGTTCGGGTTTCGATACGGAAGCGGCACGGGCCGTTCAATGACCCGATGCGCTCACGACGCATCGCGCACCGCGCGGCGTGCCGTGATCGCGCATTATGCCCGGCTGGCCGCGTGCGCGTGCGGTCGTGCCGCGCCGGCGCATCAACTTGCCGAGGTGGCTGGCATCCACGCGTTCGTCGTGTTCTTCGCCGCGAACTGCTTCGCGATCGAGCGTGCCAGACGGTCGGCATCCGACGCCACCCATGCCCGAAAGGGACGCCTGCCCCAAGCGATCGTGTGCCCGGCCACGCGTTGCACGATTGAAACAATTCTCGATAAATCACAGCCAAGAGAAGCGCGGGAATCGCACGTTTGCCATCGACGCAAAGCTGTATCGTTCGCGCGTTTCCTTGCCGCGTGCGGGACTTGGCGAATCGGCATGGCTTCCTGGCGTTTCAGAACTGAAACAACGCCGGGGTCTTGACGTTGCATCACATCACCTATTGATCGTGCAGCCCCTTGGTCATTGAGATGCCGAGTGCTGGTCCGCTCCTTGCTCTCGTGTCTCGCACACATCCAAGCCGCACGGCCGTATCGTCCAGTGCAGGCGACGAACAAACAGCATGAAGATCGGGGAAATCATGTCCAAGTGCGCTACGGGCGCCTTATGGCGGCCTACACGTATCACCGCTCCGTATATGTCGATTGAGCCGCGCCCACGCGCGCGATGAGAGCTCGATAAACGACATGTTCGGGGTGAGCATGAAAAACAGAAAAGTCTTGTATTTGCCACCTGCGCGGCCGGCATACAGCGGCGACGTATTGCCGCTTCCTCCAGGTTCGACAGGGGACGTCGAGGCTGGCTTGCCAGCGGGCGTCGGTGCGCTTTTGCGGCGGGCGTTGCAACTTCTGAATGCCGGGCACTTCGAGCAAAGTGTCGCGTGTGCGAGGCAGGCCATCTCCATCGATCAGGGCTGCGGTTTTCTGCGTCTGCTCCTGGGCGTGGCATTGGCCCAAGGTGGCCGACGACGCGAGGCGCTCGAGGCGTTCACCTGGGCTGCCGCGCTCGCGCCGCATGATCCGCAGATTCGCTACAACCTGGCCGTTGCCTTGCACGAATCCGGGCAGCAAGAGCTCGCGATGGTCGAGTATCGCGCCTGCCTGGAAAGAGATCCGGATTGTGCCAATGCGTTATGGAATTACGGTGAGCTTCTCCGGCTCCGGGAACATTTCGACAAGGCGCTCGAGTGTTTTGACCGGCTGGCTGACCTCGAGTGCAGATTGCGCGACAAAGCGGCACACCGGATGGCCGTCTGCTGCGCATATCTGGGACTGGATGAGCGTGCCGCGGCCCTTTTCGAGACGCAAATTGCCGCAGACGACGATCCGGTTACGCATTGGGAGTACGCGCATTTTCTGCTTGGCAGGGGGCGGTTCACGGACGCCTGGCCACATCATGCGAGGCGTTTCGATGCGGGACGGAAGATCAACCTCACGGGCATGGGCTTTCCGTATCCCGCATGGAGCGGCCAGTTCGAGGCGGGTTCTACGTTGATCGTTTCCGGCGAGCAGGGCGCCGGTGACGAGATCCTGTTTGCCGCGTTTCTGCCGTTGCTGTTGCAGCGGGCACGGTCGGCCGGTATGCACGTGGTGGTGGTGTGCCGGCCCGCGCTGGTGCGGCTGTTCCGCGAGAGTTTCCCGTCGGCATCGGTATTGGGGGGAATGGTCACGCAAGACCCGGATCTTGGCGCCATCGATAAACAATCCTTACGAATTTGGCGAATCTCGATCGGCGATTTGCCTTTGTGGCTGGAAAAACCTGAGCCGGCCGCTTATTTGACGCCCGCGCCGGAAGATCGGAGCGCTGCGCGGCAGTTGGTCGCGCAGTCGCGATCGGGCGATGGTTGCCGGCATATCGGCGTCGTATGGTCGGCCAATCCGGTGTCGAGCGCGTCGAATCGGCTTGCGCGCAGTGTGCCGTCCGAGCTGTTGAACACGCATCTGAAAGACATCGGTTGCGTGCGCTTCTATTCACTGATGCCTGCGGAACATCGCGCAGATCTGGCCGGCCTGCCTGATTTGCCGGTTATCGACCTTTCTCACTTTTTGACCGACTTCAGCCGGACTGCAGCGGCGATGCAGTGTCTGGATGAAATCGTGTCGGTGTGTACGTCGAGCGCCAATCTCGCGGGCGCGCTCGGACTGAAGACGCATGTGCTGTTGCAAAAACATGCCGATTGGCGATGGTGTGGGGATACCGCCTGGTATCCCGATGTCGTGACATACAGGCAAGAAGCGCGCGCGGACTGGGGAACCTGTCTGCAAGCGCTCTCCGCGAACTGGCGCTGACAAGAACTGGGGGGAACATGAACAAGATCTACAAGTGCATTTTCAGCAGAAGGCTGAACCAGCTGATTGTGGTTGCGGAAAGCGCGACGGGACAGGGGAAGTCAGGAGGGCGGTCACGTGCGGTACGGAGAGTGCGGGCCATGGCCGCTGCCGCGCTGGCAGCCGGCACGTGCATGTCTCTTCCGCAGCTGGGATGGGCGGATGGCGTTTGCTATAACAAAGGCCCTAACAGCGACACTTGTGGAAATACTTCGGCGACGTACACGGGCGGCGGGACCAACAACACGTTCTACGGATATGTGAGCGGCACTGGCTTGTCCGGCAATTCGAACACGGGTAACGGGGCCTTTTCGAGCTACAACGTGACGGGGGACTTGAATACGGGGAGTGGGGCTTATTCGAGTTACAGCGTCACGGGAAGCAACAACACGGGAAGCGGAGCCAATTCCAGCTATGCCGTTACGGGCAGCAACAACACGGCAGTCGGTGCGAGCGCTGGTCAGTACGTGAACGGTAGCGGGAACGTGGCGTTGGGCGCATCTGCCGGATCGGGAGTCAGCGGCAGCCCGCTCAATATCGCCAACACCACGGCGATCGGCTACAGCGCGACGGCCACGGGGGCAAACTCCGTGGCGCTGGGCTCCAGCAGTACCGACGGGGGCGCGGCCAACGTAGTGAGCGTGGGCAACAGCTCGCTGCAGCGCAAGATCATCAATGTGTCGAGCGGGAACGTTGCGTCCGGCTCGACGGATGCGGTGAACGGCGGGCAGCTTTTTTCGCTTTCGACCAGCTTGAACACGACGAACAGCAACGTGACGAGCCTGTCGACTTCGGCAGCGGCGGGGATCAGCACGGCACAAAGCGGCGTGGGCTCGCTGTCGACGGGATTGAGCACG
>NZ_JBQEON010000026.1:0-111530 GCF_052045245.1 Burkholderia sp. 22313 | reverse complement strand
TGTCAAGTCCTGGAATAGGTTGACAGTATCCAAGCGCTAAAACGCCCGATGCACCGCATCGGGCGTTTTGTATTTCAGGGCGGCATGTGGCCGCTCCTGGTTGTAGATGCGCACTGACTGCTCGACCATCTTGACGGCCTGAGCAAGGTCGGCGGGACGTTGCAACAAGAACTCGCCCTTAAGGATGCCGTTGATTCGCTCGGCCAGCGCGTTCTGATAGCAGTCGTAGCCGTCCGTCATCGAGCAGCGCAGGCCGTGGCGCCGGTGGATGTCCTGATAGTAGGTCGAGCAGTACTGCACCCCGCGATCGGAGTGATGGATCAATGGCTGGCGGCTCTGGCGCCTGCGCAACGCCTTCTTCAACGCCTGGCTAACCTGTTCGGTCTGCAGGCTGTCGTGAACGTGATGTCCAACGATCTTGCGCGAGTACGCATCCGTGACCAGGCTCAGATACACAAACCGACCCGCTGTGGGTAGGTACGTGATGTCGGCTACCCACACCTGCTCGGGGCCGCTCGGCACGATTTGATCCGGCCCGGGTTTCAGTAGATTCGGATGGCGCCGGAAGTGATGGTGGCTTTGCGTTGTCTTGTGATACGCCCGATGCGGCACGACCAGCAGTCGCGCGGCGCGCAGCACATCGAACAGCCCATCTCGCCCCAGCTTGATGCCGCGCTCGACCAACGCCGGCCCAAGCAGGTGATGCAGTTTGCGTGCCCCAAGCCTAGGCTGGCGCAGTCGCACGTCGCGCACCAATGCCGTCACGGTCTCGGCTTGCGAGCAGCGGCGCGCCTCGCTGCGACATCGCTTGTAATACGCTTGGCGACTGATGCCCATGTAGCGGCAGGCTCGCTCGACGCTCAGCTTTTCGATCCGCTTTTGCGCAACGACCTGCCCGAAGGCTTTTTTACGGTGATCCCGTAGTCCTTGCGCATCACGTCGAGCACGGCCTCGAACAGCGCCGCTTTCTCCTGCGCCTCGCGCAACTGCGTCTCCAACTCCTTGATGCGCTGCTCCGGTGTGAGTGGCTTTGAGTCTGGCTTTGGCATGGTGCAACCCGATCGCGCACGGCCGGATGGATCGGCCCAATCCTGCAAGCCGTGCTTACGTAACCATACCAGTACGGTCGAGCGTCCCTGGATGCCGTAGCGCTGCTGCGCCTCTTTGTACGTCAGTTCGCCTTTTTCGACCTGCGCCACCACCGACAGTTTAAAAGCCAGGCTGTAGTCCCGCTGCGTCCGCTTGTTCCCTTGCTCCACTTGGCACCTCTTCGCTTCGGCGAAAAAGTGTCAACCTATTCTAGGACGGGTCACACACAGCAAAAAAGCCCGGCCCGCATCGAAGCGGGCCGGGCTTTCGCTGGAAACGTCTCGCTTACAGCGCGCCGCCTTGTGCCGACGCCGAACCCTTCACGCCGACCGATGCACCGCCCTGCACCGAGTTCGCCGCGCCCTCGAGCGCTTCGCCGGCCTTCGCCTTCGCGCCGCCTGCGACGTCACCCGCCGTCGACACCGCGCCTTGCGCGTGGCTCTTTGCCGACGATGCGACATGCTTCACGTGTGCCTTCGTCGCATGCGCAGCCGATGCTGCGGCATCCTTGGCCGAACCGGCAGCCGAACCGACCGCTTGCGTCGCGCCGCCGACCGCATTGCCAGCCGCCGAGCCGACGCCGCCAACCGTCTTGCCGACGCCGTGCAGCGCGCCGCCGACGAGGTTGCCCGCGCCCGAACCCGAGCCCGCGGCATTCGCGCCTGCGCCTGCACCTGCCTGCAAGCCCACGCCGCCGCCGAGCAGCGGCGTCTGGACGTGTGCGCCGACGCCGGCGGAACCGTCCGCGCCCGTCTGAGCCGTTTGTGCGAAAGCAGCCGATGCCATTGCCGTCAGCGCGGCGCCAAGCAGAATCGTACGAATCTTGTTCATGTTCATTCTCCCCAAAGACGTTGTTGCTGCGGGCCGCCTTCGTGCGGCTTGTCGCATGCCTTGCCGCGACGTGCGGCAGGTGGAGCTAATGTAGCGGCGCCAACGTCCAAAACCATCGAATTGCGGGGACTGTTACTTCGGTTGCAAATGCTGACGATTGACTCACACTGTTTGACAATCATCGCGATCGACTCGTGATCGGCGTCGCCCGGTGGCATGCACCGGCGCGCCCGGTATGACGCATGGACGCCGTTGTTCGACGCATCGACGTCCGGATGCTCGCCGCCGACGTTGATCGTCGGGCTGTTGCTCACACCGAAGTCGACCAGAGCCGCGGACTGCTGCGCATCGAGCCCCCAGTCGAGCACGCCGACGAGCGTCTTGACCACGTATTGCGGAATCGTACCGCCGCCGCGCGACAGCGGCGGCATCCCGCATAACCACTAGCTGCGGTAGGTCGTTCACACGGGTTCGCGGCGCTTCGCCTGGTACGCGCCGAGATCGGCGACGGTCGTCTTGCCCGGCGCGATCGTCGAGCCGTCGGCGCCTTTGGTCGTCGTGATCTTCGCGACGATGTCCTGTGCGATCTGCCCCGTGTACAGTGCGCTCGCGCCGGACTGCGCCATCAGCGTCAGCGTGTGCGCAGATTTTTTTGCAATCGAAGAATCGTGCGATGCGACCGGCCGTTGTGTGTGCAACGTCACTGTGCGCGAATGCTGCTCGGTCTTGCGCATGCGATGATTCGCAACAGACCCTATTCGCGCTTGTCCGACTGGATCAGCCGCAGAATCCGGCTGTCGTAGGGCGACTGCATGACTTCGGCAATGCGGATTGCCGACGCGGCGGGATGCAGCGGATTCAACAGGAAGTTATGCGCATGCGGCACGACGACGCTCGGTACGCGCAACACGGCGCTCGGCTGCGTGTGCAGCCACTCGGTGCCGGCGCCGCGAGTCCAGTCGACGTTGTCTCGCCAGTCGGCCGGCGCATCGCCTTCCGCGATCTCGGCAACGTCGACCGACTCAGGCACCTCGACGCGAAGCAGCTGGTATCCGTTCGGCAATTGCGCGACGGTCGCGAGTTCGAAGTGAACGAGTGTCTCGAGCAGCGCGAGCGCCGGATGCTCGGCGAGGTACACGACGGGCTGCCCGGCAAAATGCCAGCGCCCGCCGGCCCGCAATCCGCCGATGCCTTTCAGATCCGCGTAATTGCTGATCCGCCACAGCGTCGTCAAGCGAAGTACCCCTCGTCGATCTGCGTGAGAACCTCCTCGACGAGTCGTGCGCCGTGCTCGGTGCTCGACATGTCGAGCGACGTGCGGCCGCCGAAGCGCTGGAGCCCGTTGCGCAACCACGCCATCGCCTTGTCCTGGTCGCCGAAGGTGGCCGTCGCCTGCGCGACGATGCGCGCGAGCCGGATCGCCTTGTCGGACTCCTCCGGCGACAGCCGCTCGTGCGCCTGGCGGCGATGGCTCAGCGTGCGCCGCGGGATGATGAAAGCGAGTTCGTCCGACTTCAGACCGCGCTCCGACAGCCGGTCGATGACCGCGACGTCGACGCGCGCGCTCGCCAGTTCGGCAAGATCGGCACCCGAGCGCACGCGAATCGCGAGCAACTGCTCGAGTATCGTGAATTCTGCCTGGCGCGGGTGTGCGACGCCCGAAGGGTGGAACGCGATCGTGCTCATGGCTCTTCTCCGGCAATTTGCCCAATCATTATAGGCGTTTTGCCGAACCGGAGCAGGTTCGGTCGTCGGCATTTCGATGGCGCCGCGTTCCGGCTGGCGTAGCGGACCTTGCATGCACCGCCGCCTCATCATGCGGTGTCGGAGTGACGCGCAGTCACACGCTTGTCACGTAACAACTTCTGGTGGCGAGCTGCGCACCGGCATCGGCATCCTCACTACCGTCAGGCACGCCAACAATCATCAGACAAAATCCGCTTTGCCGCCGAATCGTTTACCCAGTTGCAATAATTATTCGCTGGAACGCGTATTTCCGACCGGTATCGCTATCGCTACGATGCAATCAACCGCTCAACGCAACAAGCGAAGCGCGACATCTACGAAAAACCGGAGGTCACCATGAAGTCGTTCATCTACGCAATCGCCGCTGCCACCGCCCTTACCGCATCCGTTGGCGCATTCGCCCAGTCGAACGCGTCGGGCCAGTTGACACGCGCCCAGGTCCGCGCGGAACTCGTCCAGCTCGAACAGGCTGGCTACAAGCCGGAACTCGCCGACGCCCACTATCCGAACGCGCTGCAAACCGCGCAGGCACGCGTGACGAACAGCGACGAAACCGGCTACGGTGCTCAAGCGGCCGCCGGCGTGCGTGCCGGCCGCGCGATCGCGGTCAAGCAGGACGCTCGCGACTCGGTCTATTTCGGTCAGTAAGACCGACCGCACGCGGCGTACTGCGATACGTCCGCTGCCGACGACACACCCCGCTCCCGTTCATCGGGGCGGGGTGTGGCATTTTCGGCACCTGACATGCGCGCTGCGCGAAGCACGATCGATGCGAGAACGCGCGGATCGGGCGTCGCACCGCCCGGTTCACGCTGATCGCCGGCGTTTGCGCATAGAATGGCCGCGTGGTCGGCGCCGGCCGAAGCGAACGCGAGCGAAACCTCGAGTCACCGGGCATACCGCACTCGCTGGCCGATCCGATGCCGCACTCATCGCATTTTTCGAAAAGGAGCGGTTTCATGTCTCAAACATCCGGTTCCATGATCGCGTTTCGCCGCCCGGACGGCCAGGAACTGCAGGGCTACCTCGCGACGCCGGAACAGACCGAAGGCGCACCCGCGGTGGTCGTCATCCAGGAGTGGTGGGGCCTGAATGACCAGATCCGCGGCGTCGCCGATCGCCTCGCGCGCTGCGGCTACTTCGCGCTCGTGCCCGACCTGTATCGCGGCAAGTCGACGGTCGAGGAGGAAGAAGCACACCATCTGATGACCGGCCTCGATTTCGGCGACGCCGCGTCGCAGGACATTCCGGGCGCAGTCCAATACCTGAAGACGCGCGCGTCGCGCGTGGCGGTCACCGGCTTCTGCATGGGTGGCGCACTCACGCTACTGTCGCTGCAGTTCGCCGAAGCGGACGCCGGCGTCACATGGTACGGCTTCCCGCCGCTCGACTACCTCGATCCGTCGAAGCTCAAGGTGCCGCTGATGGGGCACTGGGCTACGCAAGATGCGTTCTTCGCGATCGACCAGGTCGATGCGCTGGAGAAGAAGCTGGCCGATGCGAAGGTCGACGTCGAATTCCACCGCTATCTCGCGCATCACGCGTTCGCGAATGAAACGGCCGTCGGCCCGGGCCGTATCGGCGGCACGCAGTTCGATCCGGTGTGGTCGCAGCTCGCGTGGGATCGCACGCTCACGTTCCTCGGGCGCACGCTCTGGAACAAGTAGCAGCAGCAACGCAGCAGCAGGCCCGCCCCGCTGCCGTGCAGCGATGCACGTCAAGCAAAACGCCACGGACTTCCATCCGTGGCGTTGTCGTTTGCGGCGATGAATGCGTTACGCGAGCGTCGGCGGCGCTGCCTGGCTGACGTCGACGCGCTTCGGCAGGATGCCCGCCTGATAGAACACGTCCGCGATGCGCTGCTGGTACGCGAGCGTCTCGCGCGTCACGGGCTCGACACCGAAGCGCGCGCGACGGAATGCGAGCGCCACGGCCGACTCGGGAATGCCCCACAGCTTCGAGAACTCGGCCGCGCCCTGCGCGCGATTCGCATCGAGCCATCGCTGGATCGCCGTCAACTCGACCACGGCCACGCCCAGCACATCGGCGTTGCGCTGCGCGTAGGTACGCGACGCAAAATAGTAACTGCGGTTCTCGACGAGCCCCGTGCCATCCGCGACGATGCGTGCACCCAAGGTCTGCTGGACAACCGCAAGATACGGATCCCAGATGATCCACGCGTCGACCGAGCGGTTCTCGAACGCAGCGCGCGCATCGGACGGCGCCAGCCAGACCGGCTTGACGTCCGCGTAGCCAAGCTTCGCCGCCTGCAGCAAGCGCACCAGCAGGAAGTGCGTGTTCGATCCCTTCACCAGCGCGATGCGCTTGCCGCGCAGATCCGCGAAGGTCCTGACCGGCGAATCCTTCGCGACGACCACGGCCTCGGTCGCGGGTCCCGCCGGCGTCTGCGCGTAATAGACGAGCGGCGCGCCGGCCGCGAGCGCGAAGATCGGCGGTGCCTCGCCGACATCGCCGAAATCGATCGATCCCGCGTTGAGCGCTTCGAGCTGCGGCGGCCCCGACGGGAACTCGGTCCATGTGACGTTCACGCCGAGCGCCGCGAGCTTGCCCTGCAGCGTGCCGCGCGCCTTCAGCAGGCTGAGCGGCCCCTTCTGATAGCCGATGCGCAACGTGCGCGTGCCGGCGGCATCGGCAAGCGCGAAGCGCGGCTGGGCGGCAGCGCCCGCCGCGATCGCCAGACCGGCCTGGATGAGCCGGCGGCGGGATCTGGATAGTCGGTCTGCCATGATGTCCTGGGTTCGATGGGAAGAAAGCGGAGAAGCGGGTCGCGCGCGTCCGGTTCACGACAAAAAGCTGTCGCGTCGATGCGCCAGCGCGAGTCGAACCGATTCTATGAGTTCGTCGCTTCGCGCCGAACCAACGATGCTCGATATCGAAAGCAGGGGTTTTCATAACGGCAAGCATCGAGCGATGCAGCCGATCGGAGACGCCGCATGCCGCCGTCCCTGCCATCAACTTCGGTATGCGAAGTATCTGGCACAGCCGAATGTCGATTCGTCGACTACGTAGCCGGTGCCGCGTCGCTCGACCCGGCACACGCCGGCCACCTTCGTTCAGGACTCGCAGGAGCCACGCAGCGCCGCCTCGTCCGCGGACAGCATTTCAGGCACGCATTCCCGCAGGAAATCGATGAATGTCCGGATCTTCGCATCGAGGTACTGGCGCGATGCGTACAGCGTGTAGACCGTCAGCTTCTGCAACCGGTACTCGGGCAACACGCGCACCAGTGCACCGCTCGCCAGTGCGGGCACCGCGGTCGACATCGGCAATGAGCCGATCCCGAGACCCGCGCGCAGCGCGGCGCCCAGCGCGTCGGCGATGTTCACCTGGAAATCCGGCAGCGGCAGTTCGAATGTCTCGCGGCCGGCGGGGCCGTCGAGATGCCAGCGATCGCGCGGAAAGATCGGCGTGACGATCTGCAGGCACGAATGCGCTTCGAGATCGCGCACGGTGCGTGGCGTGCCGCGCTCCTTCAGATACGCGGGTGACGCGCATAGCACGCTGTGCACGTCGCCGAGCCGCTGCGATACCAGCCCCGAATCGGGCAGCTCCGTCGTGCTCAATTGCAGCGACACGTCGTAGCCTTCGTCGATGATGTCGGGCACGTGTTGCGACAGCGTGAGCTCGACCGCCACGGACGGATACCGTTCCCGGTAACGCACGACCGCGGGCACCAGATACGCCTGGCCGAAACTGGTCGTCGCGTGGACATGCAGGCGCCCGGACGGCTTCGCCTGCGCGTCCGCCGCCTCGGCCTCCGCTTCGTCGATATAGCCGAGGATGCGCTGGCACCGGTCCAGATAGCGCTGCCCGGCATCGGTCAATGCGATGCGGCGCGTACTCCGGTTGAGCAGACGCGTGCGCAGATGCGTTTCGAGTTGCGCAACCGAACGCGATGCGTAGGCGGTGGTGATGTCCAGGCGCTGGGCCGCGCTCGTGAAGCTGCCCTCCTCCGCGACCCGCACGAAAATGCGCATCATCTGTAACGTGTCCATCGACATGTCCCCGGGATTGAAATCGCTTCGCAGCGGCGCCCGTCCCGGCACGGTCCGGCCTGGCGCGAATTGTGCGGAACAGTACCGCAGCGGTGCGGACGTGTCCAGCTTGCCGTGCGCGGCGGCGGGCCGTCGATCACGCGGCAACCCGTGTCGATCAACGACCGACACCGGCTCGGTGCAGGCCGCGCGGCGACGGATCGCCGGGCACGCATTGCACGTGCCGCATCACGCTCGGGCCGGGTCGAACGGGTTGCTCAGCACGATCGTGTCGTCGCGCTCGGCGCCCGTCGTGATCATCGACACGGGCACGCCCGCGATGGCTTCGACGCGCGCGATGAAATCCTGTGCAGCCCGCGGCAGCGCCGCCCGCTCGCGCACGCCCTTCACGGTGCCCTCCCACCCGGCGAATCGTTCGTAGACAGGCATCGCGCGCGACTGCGCAGCGAGGCTCGCGGGCAGATGATCGACGCGTGCGCCGTCGAGTTCATAGCCGACGCACAGCTCGATCGCCTCGAAGCCGTCGAGCACGTCGAGCTTGGTGAGCGCGAGCGAATCGATACCCGAAATCCGTACGGCCTGCCGCAATTGCGCGCCATCGAGCCATCCGCAGCGGCGCGGCCGGCCCGTGTTGACGCCGAATTCCTGCCCGCGCGCGCGCAGCGTTTCGCCGGTTGCGTCGGTCAGCTCGGTCAGGAACGGGCCGCCGCCGACACGCGTCGCGTACGCCTTGGTCACGCCCAGTACGTGACCGAGCTTCGACGCGCCAAGACCCGTGCCGGCCGCGGCGGCCGACGCGACGGTGCCCGACGACGTCACGAACGGATAGGTGCCCCAGTCGATGTCGAGCATCACGGCCTGCGAGCCCTCGAACAGGATGCGCTCGCCGCGGTCGGTCGCGTCGTTGAGATCAGCCCACACGGGACGCACGAACGGCAGGATCTTCGGCGCGATGTCGGTCAGCGTTGCGAGCATCGCGTCGCGCGAGCATGGCTCGAGCCCCAGCCCGCGAAACCACGCGTTATGGTGATCGACCAGCACGTCGAGCTTGTCGGCAAGCCGGCCCGGTTCCGCCAGATCGGCGACCCGCAGCCCGCGGCGGCCGACCTTGTCCTCGTAGGCCGGCCCGATGCCGCGCAGCGTGGTGCCGATGGGTTCGCGACGCAGACGCTCCTGGGCCTGGTCGATCGCACGGTGAATCGGCAGGACCAGCGTTGCGTTCTCCGCGATCGACAGATTGTCCGGCGTCACCGACAGCCCGAGCTCGGCCATCCGCCCGATCTCGGCCAGCAGCGCCTCCGGATCGAGCGCCACGCCGTTGCCGATCACGCCGCGCTTGCCGCGCACGATGCCGCTCGGCAGCAGCGCGAGCTTGTACGTCTTCCCGTCGACAACCAGCGTATGGCCGGCGTTGTGGCCGCCGTTGTAGCGTGCGACGAGATCGGCCTGCGCCGCCAGCCAGTCCACGACGCGCCCCTTGCCTTCGTCGCCCCATTGGGCGCCCACCACCACCACGTTCGGCATGCTCGATACTCCATGTGAGAAATTCAGACATATCGTCCGGCCGCTTCGGCCGTTTGTGTGCCATATTGTCGGAGCATGATCGCCCGATCAAACGATTAAACCTGAGCATTCGCGTGAATAAATCTCACGCGAAACGATGAATGGCCCGACGACTCCCTCCGTTGAATTCGCTGCGAGCGTTCGAAGCCGCGGCCCGGCTCGGCAGTTTCACGCTTGCCGCCGACGAACTGTGTGTCACCCATGGCGCGATCAGCCGGCATGTCCAGCAACTGGAGGCATGGCTTGGCCGACCGCTGTTCGAACGACACAACCGGCGGGTCGAACTGACCGAAGCGGGCCGCGCGTACCTCGCCGAGGTCGGCGCATCGTTCGACCGGATCGCGCTCGCCACCGCGCAACATTTCGGCCAGGGGCAGCAGCGCGTACTGCGCGTCAGTGCGCCCGCGACGTTTTCGCTGCGCTGGCTCGTGCCGAAGCTGTCGTCGTTCCAGGTCGCGCATCCGGCCATCGAGGTACGGCTGTCGACGTCGAACGAGCCGATCGAGAAGTTGCGCGACAAGGTCGACCTGATCGTCCGCGGCGGCCCGCAGGCAATCGACGGTTACGTCGCCGAGGAATTCCTGTCCGAAGTCCGGCTGCCCGTCTGCGCGCCGAAGCTGCTCGAGAGCCGGCCGTTGCTTACACCCGCCGACCTCGCCGGCTTCACGCTGCTGCATGCGGCGACCTATCCCGGCATGTGGCCCGAGTGGCTCGCGGCGGCCGGGCACGCGAATCTGGTGCCGCGGCACTCGCTCACGCTCGAGCATTTCTATCTGACGCTGCAAGGCGCGCTCGACGGACTCGGCGTCGCGATGGGGCCGATCGCGCTCGTTGCGGACGACATTGCCGAAGGCCGGCTGGTGCAGCCGTTCAGCGAGCCGGCACTGCCGCCGTGGCGCTATTTCACTTACGTGGCGGCCGCGCGCGCGGAAGACGAAGCCGTGCGGGCATTCAAGGACTGGCTGAAGACGACGGGGAGCGCGGCAGCGGTGAACGCGCGGCGCTGATCATGATGGCGGCCGTTGGTACGTTGGCTCGGTGTGCGGCTGCGGTTGGCCGACTCGGCACGCCCGCGTCCGACCGCTTATCGTCGCATGATTCATCCGGCGATTCGGCTGATTCCGCAGGATTCCTTTTAGATCGGGAATGCTCGACACCAATCTGGTCTATTGAGAGCAGAAAGGTTCAATGCATGGCGACTTGCATCGTCATTGGCGACGAGTACAAGGCCGGCCGCGCCAGCCGACCATTCAGGAATACAAATGATGATCGTTCATGATCCGCAGCGCAAGCGAATCCATGGCGATCAAATTTTTAAAAGATCGGAAAGGCGCTTCGAGGAAGAGGTGGCCCAGATCAACCTCGATAGAAGGATGCCTAAGTAATTTGGGTGAACGTGATGCCGGCATGGTACCGCGGATGCGCACTGCATTTCCGCGGCACAAACGATAAACCCTGGCTCGGGGCCCGGGTTTATCGCGCGGTGGACACTTATTGGCTTGCGCCAGCAGCGGCCGCCTTCTTCTGAGCGTTCTGCAGGTTCTGCGGGTAGTTCGGATCGTTGGCCGCCGGCTTGTAGCCAGCGTCTTCGAGTTTCTTCAGTTCGGCGTTGTTCTTCGCGCGCGCCGCCTTGTGTTCGGCCTTGCGTTTTGCTCGTGCGGCCTTGTGTGCTTCACGCTTCGCGGCCTTCGCATCCTGTGCCGCAGATGCAGCCGGTGCGCTGGCGTCAGTCTGCGCGAACACCGGAGCTGCCGAGCCGAAGAGGAAAGCGGCTGCCGTAGCAGCCAGCGTGAGTTTTCTGAACTGGATTCGCATCGCTGAGCTCTCTTTTCTGATTGGTCACGGAGTGAACGTACATAGAGATACCGCCCCTGCCCCTGGTCGGTCTTCGTGTCGCGAACAGGGCCTTTGCATCATAACCGCGTTGTGAACAATGTGGAGCCATCGTGCATACATTCTTGGGGATACACGTATGGGATACGCCTTATTGCAACGCGTTCCAGCGCCAGCGCCGGTCCTCGCTTCGCTGGGACCGCGCCGATACAAGCACTTTGGCAACGACGCGGCGTGCACGATCGCGGCAACCGTTTGACGCACCGGTTTGTCACGTCAATGCAATGCCGATTGCCGATGAGGATGAGATCCGCTTCGGCACGTCGCGCACCGGGACGATGCTGGTTGTTTCACCCCTGGAATTTTCCGCTCGCGCCACGTAATCGGCGCTTCATGCGCGCGGTCGTCAACGCAGTCGCGGACCTGTGTGCGATGTCGTTCCTTGCCGCTGCGTGAACGCCGATTCGTCCCATAAACGACCACGATTCATTCTGTGTCGAGCGCGACCTGATCGCCGGCTCGTCGACCTGATGCCGCGCGAACGATCGGGTACCCGATCGCTGCGTGCCTGGTTACCTTTCAGCGCTTTTTCGGTGCCGCTTGCGGGATATCACGTGTGTGTTCAGAGATGACATCGCTGGATAAAGTGAACGTTCCGATCGGCATTCGTTCACGATTGCGCACCGGCATCGGGTGAGGCGTTACATCTGACCGATTGATGCGCGAGGTTCGCCGTTGTGTCGATACAGCGAAGAGTCTTGAACCTGTGCGGCAGGAGTGCGCGCATGTCGGGCGTCGCCCGTGCGTCACAGCGTTTCCATCCCGTGACTGCATCCGCCGTGGGCGTATTCCGCATGCGAGTTGCCAATCTGCGCGGCCGCTCCACTGGTGAGCTTTTACAGGACTCGACAATTTCGGCAGGTGAGGATATTCGGGATCCGGGTACGGGTTCGATGAGGGTGAGCGCGATTCGCGGTGCGAGCCTCACGTTCCGGACCATGGTCCGGTCCGGTTGTCGTGACCGAACTGCCCACGACCATCGTCGCCCCCCTGCACAGGAGTTCAATTCGAGTCCTGCCAATCCCACCACGTACCGATTTCGGCACCGATCCAAAGGTAGAAAACTGTGCGCTCAACCGAGCGAAGCTTTCGTCAGGCAATTTCGTCTGCGCACAGACTACAGACTGGGAGGTGCCGAATGGTCCGACATGCGATCGCCGAAGACTTATCCATGGAAGCGGCAGCGCAGACGCCAAAAAATCCGCTTGTGGATGGATTTTGGCGATTTCTTACTGCCGGGAGGGAATGCGACGATATTCCCGTACCGGCTTCGGTGACTGGCGCCTACGAGTAATCCCGTGCTGGACATAGGTCGCTGTGGACGTTTTCGGGTCCCATAAGTGGGAACCTATAACCTGAAAACGAGGATTTCTTCCCATAAGTTTCTACGTTTGGGCGTTTGTGAGTATGTACTCACCTCCGTGGGAAGCCTTGTCAGGCCTGGGGGGCTTGCAGAACAAGGGGATTCTCGGGAGTTCCACAGGCTGCAGGCTGGAATTGCTGTGGGTGTTGGGCACAGGAGGTTCGCTTTGGTAGCGGTTTATGGGGGTTGTTTTTCTGCACAGGCACACGTGTGTTTACATCTTTGGTAAACAACGTTTACTTCTTTAACTACTTTTAGACGGCCCACAGCCTTGTCTGGCAAGGGTTTGACGGGTGTTCGGTACCCATTTATGGGGGCACAGGCGGAAGAGTATGGGGTTTCAGGTCTGTGGATTTGGGGAATCGGGTACCGCGTTGTGGGAAACAGGGGTTGTGGATATGGGGTACGCGTAGCCTGTTATGGGATTTCCGCCCAAAAATGCCTCAGGTAGCCCTCTATGGGGGAATACGCTGGTAGCCATTTATGGGGCGCTCCTGGCGGTTCGTCCGTGGTCCTCCTCACGGCATTTTATGTGTGGTTGCCGGTTATGGGATGGATCTCAGGTAGCCGTTTATGGGTGTCTGCGCAGACGCTGTGATCTCGTTTTGATCGGCCCTTGAGATGCGGGCTCCCATAAACAGGATCAGGGCGGCGCACAGGTTACCACCTGTGGGGGAATCTCCAGGTAGCCATCCATGGGGGAGATTTTGAGCGTTTGGGTGGGCGTAACGACAAAATGCGATGCTGCCCGATCTCGACAGGTACCCTTCCATGGGAAGCTTGAAAGGTAGTGCGTTATGGGGAACAAAGCCGATCATGTTGCATGGCACCACGAATCGGGCTCATGAATCCTGTTTCGGTGGATTGCTTCCCATGAATGGGTACCTTCAGTAGGGCAAGTCCCGTGCCGGATCCCGGTGGAAGGCGGCACAGGTAGCGAGTTCTGGGAGCTATTTTTGGCTGAAAGGTATATGGATATGGGGCTCCGTAAAAATATGGAAAAAGGAAATTTTCCTTTTTCTGTAGTGAGTTAGCAGAGATAGTGAAAGTGATGCTGGAGAAAGAGGCGTTGCCCGGTGGCGTGAAAAGGTATAAAGTCCGCCATCACCAAGGTCACCTTCTCCGGACAACACGATGCCGCGCAAGCCCGCAATCAAAGGCTCCGACAAGCAGGTTTCGCTATTTCAGACGCCCGAGCCCCCCGATCTGCTGCGCAAGGCGGTTCAGGCAATTCATATCGCTCCGAAGTCCGGAAAGATCGGTCTGCAGCAGCGCAAGATGTTCAGCTCGCTGATCAAGAACGCCCTTCGTCAGGAGGCGTTCGAGCCCGGCCGGACGAGTTTCTCGATCTCGATCGCGGCGCTCTCGCACGAGAGCGGATTGAACAGCAACAACACGAAGTACGTGAAGGACACGGTCAACTCGCTGATCAGTACTGTCGTCAACTGGGACTACCTGGCCGCGGACCGCTCGACGGTGTGGAAGGCGTCGGGCCTGCTCGCCGGCGCCGAGCTCGAGCAATCGGTGCTGAAGTACAGTTTCTCCGACCAGATTCGCAGCGAGCTGCTCAATCCGGAGATTTACGCGCTTATCGATATGCGGATCGCGCGCGAGTTTCGGCGCTCGCACTCGCTGGCCCTGTGGGAAAACACGGTGCGCTACGAGGGGATCGGCATTACGGCGAAGATTCCGCTGCCGAAATTCCGCGATCTCATTCTCGGTCAGGACAAGGCATCGCAGTCGTACAAGGAGTACAAGCTCTTCAAGAGCAAGGTCCTGGTGCCGTGCATTCAGGAGGTGAACGAAGTTTCCGACCATACGCTCGAACTGATCGAACACAAGTCCGGGCGCAGCGTGGAAGCCGTTCAGTTCAAGGTGACGCGCAAGCAGAGCGCCGATACGGTCGAGGAAGGTGACGTCAAGAATGAAGCGCTGGTCGACGAGGTTGCCAAGTTCGGCATCCCGCGTTCGGAAGCGCGCCGGTTGATCACGCAGTACGGCGTGCAGCGCATCAAGGCGGCAATTGCCTATACGCTCAATCGGACTACGAAGAAGAACGCGGCGCCGGTCGACAACGTGGCCGCGTATTTCCGCAAGGCGCTGACGCACGGCTATACGCTGGCCGACGGGCAAGGGACCGAAACCACCGCGCCGGCGAAGGAATCCGCGCAGAGCAAGCAGGAACAGATCCGCGACAAATACCTGGCGGCGAAGGTCGACGAAGCCGGTGCCTATTTCCGCGAGCTGGAGATCGACGACCAGACCACGCTGATCGAGCGCTACAACGAGACAGTGGCCGGTTCGAAGGATCTCACGCTGTCGCCGAAGAAGAAGGCGAGCAAGCTGGCGCAAACCAGTTTCTTCCGGTGGCTGGCACTCGATACCTGGGGCGAACCGACCTCGGACGACTTGCTGGAATTCCTGCTGAAAAGCAACCTCGCGACGAGCTGACTGATCAAGGCCTCGCAGCCCGAGATGCGTCGGGCGCCGGATTTGATCCGGCTGCGCGGCGCGATCCGGTTGCGAGGCCTTTGCTTTTGGTGCTTACTTTTGCGCGGCTGTCGCCAGCTCCGCGACGTAGGCGTCGATCACCGTCTTGAGTTGATCGGCGAGCGCTTCCTGATGAGCGGCGTCCACGCCCTTCAGTTGCAGATCCAGACGCCCGTCCGGATAGGTTTTCAACTGACCCACCGCGCGCGATTCGAGCGCGAAATCGTGGCGAACGCTGTAGCGCGTGCGTCCCGTCTTCTTGTTGCCGTCGCTCTGCGCTCGCAGGAAATTCTCGAGGTCGCGCACCGACTTTTTCCGGTCGATGACGGCCGTGAGCAGACGATCGGCGGCCGGTTCACCCAGGCGCTCGAAAATCAGCTTCAGGAAATAGGCTGCCTGCAGTCCGACCACGTCGTTCGCGTTGGCCATCCGTTCGAGCAGCGTGTTCGGCAGTGCGTTGAGCGACAGCGTCTTGCTGATCGATGCCTTGTCCTTGCCGATCTTCTCCGCGAGCGTGTTCTGGTCGGGGAAGACCTTTTCGTCGAGAAGACGTTTCCACGCGACGGCATCGTCGAAGATCGTCTGGCGTTCGTGGTCGTGGTTGGCGCGATACGCGATCGTATAGAGCTGCTCGGGCGTATGGTCCGTGCGGAACGTCGCGGTGATCGTCTCGTCGCCGTTGATGCTCGTCGCGCGCAAGCGGCGTTGCCCGTCGATGACGACGAGCTTGCCGGGGAAATCCGGGAGCCGCGTGACCTTGATCGGCTCGATCTGCCCTTCCCGCTTCAGCGTCAGCGCGAGCTCGTGCAGGCTCGACTCCGAATAGAACACGCGCGGGTTGAACGGGTTCGGGATGCAGTCCTTGACGGCGACCTTTTGCGGCGCGCCGAGATCGAGCGCGTCGGTAGGCGTGGCCGCGATGGGGGCTGACGCTTCGGCGGCAGGATTCGATGCAGGTGTCGGCTCGGGCAGGCGCGTTTCGAGCGCCGCGTTTTCCTGCGCGAGCCCGCGCAGCAAGCCGGCCGCAAGATGCAGGTTGCCGGTCGGCTTCTTCTCTTTCGATGTGTCCTTAGCCATGAGCGGCTCCGGTTGCGCGCGTCGACGCGATGTATTGGGCCATTTCGGTGACCAGTCTCTCGATTTCCGCGCGGGCCTCCTTCAGCCCCTTCAGGTATCGATTGTGATGATGGATCGTGGTGCCGAGGGCGAACGTCTGCCGGTAGACCTCGCGCTGGGCGATCTGGCTGTCGAGCAGATGCTCCCCTATTTCTTCTGCCCTTAGAATTTTTAAAATTTCTTCACGCATTTTAGTTTTTCCATTGACACTATTCAGCATCAGCGCAGAAGAAAGATTCGGGTTACGAACGGCACGCATCGACTCGATCATGCGAATCATCGCAACCGTGCTGTACAAGTCGGCCGGCGACGGCGACAACGGCACGAGGCAGAAATCGGCGACTTCTAGCACGGACGCGATGCGAGGGTCTTCGAGGTTGCCGGGACAGTCGACGACGATCACATCGAAATTCGCATCCTGCTTCCTGATCTCGCCGCCGATACCGCGGCCCGCAGGGGCGAGTGACAGGACCGTCATCGGGAGCGTGTTTTCTCCACTCGTGACCCACCTGACCGAAGTGCCTTGAGGGTCGGCATCGATCAAGGCGACCTTGTTGCCGCCTGCCTCAAAGGCCGCCGCGATATTGACCGAGATGGTCGTCTTTCCCGTACCACCTTTTTGATTGCTGACGGCGATCTTGAAAGCCATTAAATTCCTCCAAGGAGTTTTGCGTAATATATGCAGTTGTTGTTGAAAAGTCCAGAAAAAGCATTCGATGAAAAGATGAAATTACGGAGGATGTTGTTGTCACGTGACAAGCAGGCCAAACGGCTAGCAAGTTATTCGTATCTTAAGTCGAGTGATAAATAAAATATGATGGCAATTTCATTCGAGTGGGACGCTCTGATCGACTCTGGCTGCTTTCGCGTCATGAACTTACAGCTCTGATCCTGGACGTGGATTCGCTATCGATTTGGACGTGCTTGCGCAATTTGATGACGGCTTCGAGGCCCAATTGAAGTCGAATTCAGCGGTTGTCACGTGACAAGTCGATATGTTGGATGAGGCCCACTATTACGCGTCCGTGGGAACGTTCGAATTTGATATTCAACCGCGATGTCGGTGATGCCGCCGTCTTCAAGATGGCGATCTGCGTTCGAATATGACGACTGGTGCAGGTGCAGGTGCAGGTGCAGGTGCAGGTGCAGGTGCAGGTGCAGGTGCAGGTGCGACTGCGACTGCGACTGCGACTGCGACTGCGACTGCGACTGCGACTGCTCGGAATCGGTTGTCACGTGACAATCCACATCAGTATCAGGCTGGACGGTAACTGCCGGTCTCGACGCCCTCAAGGGCCCACTGTCGAGACACCTAATGCGATGAAATTCGCGCGATATGCCGGATGGTGAAGGTCAATCGAGTCAAGACTTCGATTGGCATGCGGCTCGCGTTGAGCGGTTGTCACGTGACAACCGCAGTGGCCTCTTGAGCGGTCGGGAAATCTCATAACGATGCGACACGTTGACGGGCACCGGGAAAGGATATGTGCGCAGATCTGGAATGTGCAGGCCGCGGAATATTTGGGCCGGCCTGGGCCTTCTCTTGGAACAACAGAACGGCGGAGCGTGTTCAACTTCAACGCAGCATCCAGGCTCGGTCTGAGGACACTTGATATGACCCTAATAAATAGGACAAGTCGGCCGGCCCGTTGTCATAGCGATGGCGGGGGAGGGTAGATTGATACTCGGTGTTCTCTTGCGTGGTGAGTGACTAGATGGGCGTGGATGTCGACATTCTTTGCTTGCACATGCGACGCTATGGCGATCGGCGCGAATTCGGGTTCTCGAAGCTATGTGTCGACCAGAATATGCACGGCCGTGAAACATATTCGAAAAAAGGGACGTCTTCGTAAACCCTTGTCTGGCAATGGGTTGCGCCCCATTCTTCATGTTGTTTCACGCGAAATGCGAGAGAGAGGCTGGCAAAATGGGGGCGCATGAATCTCGAATGGAGGATCGGCGTGGAATAACGATGCTTGGCCCAAATTCGTATCATATAGAACGTATTATGTAGTAATTGGTACGTTTTTGAGTGAGCACGGAAAATGGGCGGATCGTTACGATTGCGATTGGATTCATCGTGCCAACCCGATCGACGGAAAATCCAATGGATTCCGCGTCACTTCGTCGCCAGTTGTCACGTGACAACGCGCAACGCTGGCGCCCTGGATTGCGAATTTCCGGATGTTGGGAGAAAGTGAAGCGGGCGCCTGTCGACTTTGAGTCTACAGGGTGCCGAAGACGGCATTGGACGAAAGGCGATGCTCTCGATGGACGGGGATCGTCCGGTACAGCCTGTGCCTGTCGCAGCGTGTCCGGATCGGGAAATCCATGGAATCTGGCCCGAGGATGCCAAGCGCATTACGATCGTTGGACTAACCGTTTGTATCTTGACGGGCACTGAATGTCGGCTTCCGGGCCGGTCGATCGTCATCGTTGGTCGTCACCCGAAGCATCGGCCGCAGTCCATCGCACGATGGAGGCAACCTGGCCCACCATCGCCCTGACGCTTCCGGCAAGAAATCGCGGAGGTCCGCCAACTTACTTTGTGGGCTGCGATGCGCACGGCTGCCACCAGCGCGCCTTCGTTGCGGGCGTTTTCACGGATTCGTCGACCGTTCGCCACCACCGCTCGCCGCGCTGCGGCTGATTCAGATCGAGTCGCTCGCCCATCCTGGGCGTCGACAGCTCGATGCCACGTACCATTGCCAATGCGGTGACGCGCTCGAACGGCTCTTGCCAACGATGCATTGCAAGGTCGAACGTGCCGTTATGAATCGGCATCAACGTGCGGCCGCGCAAGTCGATGTGAGCCTGCACCGTTTCTTCCGGCTGCATGTGCACATAGGGCCATTGCGGGTCGTATGCTCCGGTTTCGATCAGCGTCACGTCGAACGGCCCGAGACGCTCGCCGATGGTCCGGAAGCCGTCGAAATATCCGGTGTCGCCGCTGAAGAACACGCGCAAATCGTCGTCGACGATGACCCATGACGCCCACAGCGTGCTGTTGCCGTCGAACAGGCTACGTCCCGAAAAATGCTGGGCCGGTGTCGCGGTGAGCGTCAGGCCATCGATATCGATGCTCTGCCACCAGTCAAGCTGCCGAACCTTCTTCGCGTCGATCCCCCAGTCGATCAGGCGGTCACCAACGCCGAGGGTGGTGACGAATACGCCCGTGGTGGCCGCAAGTGCGAGCACCGTGTCACGATCGAGGTGATCGTAATGATCATGCGACAGGATCACGCCGCGCAACGGTGGAAGATCCTCGAGCGCGATCGGCGGTGCATGGAAGCGCTTGGGTCCGATGTGCCGGAACGGCGATGCACGTTCGGCAAATACGGGATCGGTCAGCCAGAATTCGCCGCGCAGTTTCAACAGCAGCGTCGAATGTCCGAGCCGATACAGGCTCCGATCGGCGGCCGCGTCGAGTTGTTCGCGAGTGAGTGAATCGATGGGCAATATACCTGTCGGAACCGTGTTGCGCGGCTTGTTGACGAGCATGTTCCACGCAATGCCGAGCGTCTTGCCGAAACCTTCGACCGGCCGCGGCGCGACATTGCTGAAGCGCTCGCCGTTGTGCTGCGGCGACTCGCCGGACAGCGTGCGACCACGCCTTGCGGCGGCGAAACCCAATACACGATGAAGAAAGACGAGCGGCGAAGCCATGTCGATGTGTCCGGAATTGAAAGTACACCGCGCAGTGTAGTTTATCCCTGGGAAAAGTAAACTCGGCGGTGTAAAATTTTTGTATGGATACGAGCACTTCCCCACAGCGCCTGACCGATCGAAAGCGCGCGGCCATTCTCGCCGCGGCGATCGAGGAATTTCTCGCGGCCGGCTACGACGCGACCAGCATGGATCGCATCGCCGCGCGCGCGGATGTGTCGAAGCGCACCGTCTACAACCACTTCCCGGGCAAGGAAGCATTGTTCGCCGCGATCCTGCATCAGCTGTGGGATGCGACGCTTACCGCCGGCGCGCCGGCCTATTGCGCCAGCGTGCCGCTGCGCGACCAACTGCTCGCGCTGCTGGACCGCAAATTGCGGTTGCTGAACGACGAAGCATTTCTCGCGCTCGCACGTGTCGCGATCGGCGCGGCCATCCACTCGCCGGAGCGTGCGCGTGACATGGTCGAACGCATGGGCGAGCGCGAGGAAGACGTGACGGTCTGGATTCGCGCCGCGGCGGCGGCTGGCCGTCTGTCGGCGACCGATCCCGTATTCGCCGCGCATCAACTGCATGGCATCGTGAAAGCGTTCGCGTTCTGGCCGCAAGTGACGATGGGCCAGCCGCCGCTCGGTGTGCAGGAGCAGCAGAAGGTCGCGGAAGCGGCCGCCGACATGTTTCTCGCGTACTACGCGCGCCCGAATCATGCGACTGCGTCGGGTGCCGAACAGGGGTGATGGCGCATCGTGCGAAGCGCGACGCGGAGCGGGCTCGTGTGCGTTACTCGGAACCTTGAAGAAATGGCAAGAACCGACCCGTCGACAACGGGCGAATGCAGAGCCGGGCACATCGGTCGACGCAATCCGTCTGACCCGCACCGATGCGTACCGTCGGCGCATGCGAAACCCAACGAAGTCAAACGAAACCCAACGCGAGCGAACACCGATGAAGACGCTGCTGATCGTCTATCACACGATGACCGGAGGCACGCAGCAGATGGCCGAAGCGGCGGCGGATGCTGCACGCGAGCAACCCGGCGTCGACGTCAGATTGCAGCGTGCGGACGCGACGAGCGCGGACGACGTGCTTGCCGCCGATGCCTACCTGTTCGCGACGCCGGAAAATCTCGCCGCGATGTCCGGGCTGATGAAGGATTTTTTCGATCGCTGCTACTACGCGGCGCTCGATCGCGTGAACGGTCGCCCGTACGCAGCGATGATCTGCGCGGGCAGCGACGGACAGAACGCGCTGCGCCAGATCGACCGGATCGCGACCGGCTGGCGGCTCAGGAATGTGGCGCCAGGCCTGATCGTCTGCACCCATGCGCAGACGCCGGAGCGCATTCTTGCGCCGAAGACGCTCGGCAGCGAGGATCTCGCACGCTGCGCGGAGATCGGCGCAGGGCTCGCCGCGGGGCTTGCGCTCGGCGTGTTCTGATCTGCTCATCTGCGATCGAGCCGGCGCGAAGCGCCGCCGCATCCGCACGCAGGAATCGGAGTGCGACACCAGCCATGCGGCGCCCGGTTGCCGTAAATTCAAGCGCCAGGCAACGCGCACTTCGCAAGCGCCACCTTTCTGTGCACCGCACGCACCACACGCACCACACGCACCACACGCACCACACGCACCACACGCACCACACGCACCGCCGCCGATCGCATCTCGACGCCCTAGTCACCCTTTCCCGACACCGGTGGCTGATGATATTCGGGCCACAGGCTTTTCACGAGGTCGCGCGAAGCACCATACGCATGACAGCTGTCGATCTTGAGCGGCTTTCCGTCGCCGTCGCGGGTATTCAGCGACGACGGGCGTATGCCGACCATCGTCTGATAGGCCGTGGTCGCGACCGGACCGAGAATTTCCTTCAGATGGGTGCACGTGTCGCAGGATGGCAGGCGCTTGCGAACCTCGCCGTTCCAGCCAGCACCGATGCGCAGCCCGACGAGCGCCTGCAGCGTATCGCCGCCGCCCGGACATTGCGCATAAGGATGCGACCTGATGAACGTGGATACCGCGCGCACGATCATGTCGGCATCGAAGACCAGCGTCACGCCGAGATCGTGAATCGGGGCCAGCGCCGCGACCGTGCGCGTGCCGCCCGGCGGGGTGAAATCGCTCGTCTTGCGGTCCGCGAGACAGGCCGTGACTTCGAACAGGCCGTCGCTGCGCCGATAGCCGCGCATGTCGATCTGCCGATGGTGAATCTCTTCGCGCGTCATGCCGTCGTGCGGGAAGTCGTGTCGGGGATGCATAGGTCGCTCCGTACAACCGGGTCTTGTTGCATTCAGCAACGACGCCGTCGGCCAGGCGGCACGTAGCGAAACCGGCCACGACAGGCGGCCGACGCTGTCGCTCCGGCCATACTACGCACTTTCCGGTGCCGGCGTACGATCGACGATCGATGCGGCCGCAACTAATAGGGCACCGGCGGTGATCCACGCCCGCTCGGCCGCGCCGCGCGGATTATGTGCGAAGGCACGCGCTTGCCGACCGGGCAAATCCGCAAAGGCCGGTGTCTTCTTTACCCGTCCCGTCGCTGCCCCTTCCGTACTGTGGAATAGCCGCAGCATTGCACGACCTGCCGCACGGAAGCCCGAACGTACGGAAAGCGACACTACGTAACGCGTGTGTCGATGCCATCCGAAAACGCCGCCATAATGCGCAGCACGACCGCGCGGACGCATTGCCTGCTCACCGGATCCGTCAAATGCGAACCGGTGAGTCAACCGACTGCCGCGCGTACCGGTATACTTCCACTCCTGCCTTTGTCCGGCATCGTGGCCGGGTGCCTGAAACAGTGATGGTGGCGATGCGGCCCCGCAAGGTTCGCATCGGTGGCGGCAAGCCGCAGGCGATGCGGCGAAACACCGACGTGCGGAATGGCTGCACGAACCACACCTTATATTCCTGGTGGATTGAATTTATGGGTTTTGAACAACTTGCCGAATTGCGGGCGCAGCTCGCAGCCAAGGCCAAGCAGGAGCGCAACGCGAAGCGACCGGCTACGCAACCGGACGCCGGCGCGAAGCCGAAGTCCGGCGACCGGCCCGCTCGTGGGGCCAAATCGGGTACCGGGGGCAAGGCGCCGTCGGGCGCCCATACCAAGCCGGCTTCGGCGAAGCCGTCGGCGCCTGTCGATCCGGTCATCGTCGCGATCGGCAAGCTGCAGCGCCGGTTCCCGCTCGCGTTCCCGAAGAATCCGGCCCCGAAGGTGCCGCTGAAGGTCGGTATCTGGGACGACCTCGCTCGCGAGGCGCAGGCCGTCGGCCTGAGCGAAGCCGAGCTGCGCGAGGCGATGTCCACGTGGTGCCGCGGCAATCGTTACTGGTCGTGTCTCGTCGAAGACGCGGTGCGGGTCGATCTGCAAGGTAACGAAGCCGGGCGCGTGACGCACGACGACGCGGCGCGTGCGCGCCGGCTGAAGTCGCGCCGTCCGGGCAACAAGGGCGGCGCGCAAGCAGCCAAGGGAGCCCCGCAGCAGCCGAAGGCGGAAGCCCAGGCTGAAGCCGCCGCGCCGCAGCCGGCGAACGCGGAAGCACCGGCCGACGCCGCACCGCAGGCCGAACAGCAAACGGCCGCAAGCGAGTAACACGCGATGCGTCGCCGCGCGATCGCGCGGCGACGGCCTGCCTGCCCTGTGCACGCAGCGCATCAGATGACAGACCGGCCTGTCCCCGCTCGGGGCAGGTCGGGACTGCCTTTGTCGGCGACACCGCCAGTCAGTCACCCTCCAATCCGCCTCGAACTGCCGAATCGATCCGACGAGGAACGCGCGTCGGCGCACACGGCATGTGCCATGCATCGCTCGGGTCGAGCGAGCATGGCAACGGAATATCGAACAGGTGCCATCCCGCCGGCGAACCGTTCGCGGACGGGCGTCGCATTCCGGGCAGACGGCGGACGGCAGACGGCAGACGTCGGATGCAACCGACATCGATCTTGTACGCCGATGCACCTCCGCTTTCGCTCAATCGAAATAATTCGTTTTCCTAATGTGGCAGGGTTGCGGATGAAACGCCCGATTCACACGCACGCCTGTATGTTTCGCGAGCGCCGTTGCCAGGTACGAAGTGCAGCCGCAGCCGCAGCCGCAGCCGCGAGATCGGCGCGTGCCAGCACATCAGTTGGCGAGCCGTAACACAAACGCGATAATCTCCGCAGTCGGAATGACCGGGCCGACCATGCCGGCAACGTATCACGCGACAGGTCGCTGAAAGCCGACGCGACTCGGCCCACGATCCTCAATCCTCAATCCTGAAAGGAGCCGGCCAACCTGCGCGCGACGGCATCGCGCGAAGTTTGCCGATTCCGGAAGCCCAACACCCCGAGCCCTGCGCAAAGACCGCATCATGAACCCGAGACATTCCGCGATTCTCGTCGCACTTGCCGCCGCCGCGTTGTTCGGCGCGGCGACCCCGCTCGCCAAGGCCCTGATCGGTACGATGTCGCCGTTCATGGTCGCCGGCCTGTTCTATCTCGGCAGCGGTATCGGCCTCGGTATCGGGATCCTGTCGCGCGGACTGCGCAATCGCCGCGCGCCGGCCGAGGATGCCGCGCCGATGCAACGCGCGGATCTGCCGTGGCTCGCCGGCGCGATCGCGGCCGGCGGCGTCGCGGGCCCGGCGCTGCTGATGCTGGGGCTGTCGAGCACGCCGGCCGCGACGAGCGCGCTGCTGCTCAATCTCGAAGGCGTACTGACGGCCGTCATCGCGTGGGTCGTGTTCCGCGAGAACGTGGATCTGCAGGTGTTTCTCGGCATGGTTGCGATCGTCGCCGGCGGCACGCTGCTGTCGTGGGTGCCGGGGCGCGCGGGTGTGCCGGTCGGTGCGCTGCTGATCGCCGGTGCATGCCTGTGCTGGGCCATCGACAACAACCTTACCCGCAAGGTCGCCGCGAGCGATGCGATGGTCATCGCGTGCGTGAAAGGCCTCGTTGCCGGGCCGGTGAACATCGGCATCGCGCTCGCGACCGGCGCGGCGCTGCCCGCCGTCCCGGTCACGGCCGCGGCGATGCTGACCGGCCTCGGCGGTTACGGAGTCAGCCTCGTGTTGTTCGTCGTCGCGCTGCGTCATCTGGGCAGCGCGCGCACGGGCGCCTATTTTTCCGTGGCGCCGCTGTTCGGCGTCGTGTTGTCGTTGCTGATCTGGCCGGCGCTGCCGTCCGTCACGTTCTGGATCGCGGCCGCGCTGATGGCGCTCGGCATCTGGCTGCATGTGCGCGAACGGCACGAACACGAGCACGCGCATGAGCGGCTCGAGCATACGCACCGGCATCGGCACGATGAACATCATCAGCACACGCACGACTTTCCGTACGACGGCGATGAGCCGCACACGCATCCGCACGTGCATCTGCCGATCACGCACAGTCACGCGCATTTCCCGGACATTCACCACCGCCATCGACACTGAACGCACCGCGAATCGAGGCGGCATCGCCTGCGCAATGCGCATCGCAAGGTAACCGTTTATGGTGCGTCGTTTCGAGCGCGCCCCGGCTATCGGCTCGGCGCTTCCGGCAGCCGGCAACGGCTTCAGTCTTCCGTCTGAATCAACCGAATCAATGCGCCGTTCGGGTCGACCAGCGCGCCGACGAGGCCGCCCCGTGCCTCGCGTTTCGGCTGATGCGCGCGCGGCCAGCCGGTCGTTTGCTCCGGAATGCCGGCCGCGCGCACGGCATCGAAAAACGCGCCGACGTCGGCGCGCCGGAAACAGCGGCTGAACCCGCTCGTGGCCGGATCGAGACCGGGGTGCGGAAAGGACTCCGGCAGCCGGTCGCCGCGTCCCAGGATCATCCAGCCGTCGTCGCGCCAGGTTTCGATGAAACCGAGCTTCGCGTAGAAAAGCGCCGTGGCTTCGAAATCGCGCGACGGCAGATTGGGGCCGGCGAGGTCGGTCAAGGCGGCTTCTTCGAGGGGCGATGCGATCGAACGAATCCGCGGAAACGGGCGCGGACGCATGTCGCGCATGCGTTGGTCAAACGATGGGCACAGGCAAGCCGCACCGGCTGTCGCCGTGACTATCGTTCCCGCGGAAAGCAGAACCCGAAATCCTCGCAGCCCGGACATCCGCGGGCGGGGCCCGGCGGCAGGCCGAGCGAGACGGCGACTTCCCGAGCGCGGACGTCATCGTGCGCGCTGTCCCGCCGGCGCCGATCGAGCGTGGCGCGCCGCGTGCGGGCGCGGCGAACGATGGGGTGTCATTGCAATCGACCGGATGCTTACTCGACGCCGATGATCACGCTCGACGCCTTGAAGATCGCGGACGCGGCCTTGCCGCTCGCGAGGCCGAGACGATCGACGCTGTCGTTGGTGACGATCGCGACGATCTCGGCGCCGCCGGCCGCCTTGATCACGACTTCGGAATTGACCGCGCCTTTCGCGATCGACGACACGGTGCCTGCGACGCAGTTGCGCGCCGACACCTTGCTGCTGTCGACGTCGACCATCACGATCACCGACGATGCCTTGACGAGTGCGAACGCCTTCGTGCCGGCCGCGAGGCCGAGCGATGCGGCGCTGCCGTGCGTGATCACGGCGACGATGTCGAGGCCGTCTTGGGTGCGCAGCGTGATTTCGTCGTTGACGGCACCGGGTTTGACGGTGCCGACCTGGCCGGCGAATTGATTACGGGCACTGGTTCGCATGATGACTCTCCGGGAAAAGGGGCCGCCCGACGGGCAGCGAGCGAACGACGGAAACCACGGACGAGTGTACCGGCAACGCAGGTGCAGCGCGACGCCGGCGTTGGCATACCGGGCATGCGAGACCGCGCACGATGGTGCGAGACAGCAGGCGTGTCGTATGCGCGTGGCCGCCCCGCGTGCGCCTATTTGACTGCAGCCGATGCAGCGGCCGGTGCGTCGGCCGTCGACGTTTGCTGCGATGCCGCGGGCGCCCCACTGCCTTCCCATCCGCCACCGAGCGCGAGGAACAGCTTCACCTGGTCGGCGGCGACTTGCCCTTCGGCCGCGGCGACCTGCGCATGCACGCTGGTCAGCGTGCGCGTCGCATCGAGATCGGAGATGAACGACTCGCGACCGGCCTGATAGAGCCGGTGCGTTTCATCCGCGGAACTGCGCGCCGATTCGTAGGCCGTGCGCAGCGCGTCGGTGCGCTGCACGTCGGCTGCATACGTCGCGAGGCTCGACTGCGTTTCGCGCAGCGCATTCAGCACGACGCCGTCGAAATGCGCGAGCGCGCCACCGGTCGCGGCTTCGGCCTCGCGCACGCGCGCACGCTGGCCGTTGACCGGGAACGACCAGCTGATCAGGGGTCCGAACGACCAGCGATTCGTGTTGGATGAGAACAGGTCGGCAGCGACGCCGACCGAACCGGCCGACGCACCGATGCTGATCGACGGGTACAGCGCCGCGGTTGCGACACCGATCCGCGCGGTCGAGGCGGCGAGCTGACGCTCGGCTTCGCGAACGTCGGGGCGGCGGCGCAGCAGCGCGGCGCCGTCGCCGATCGGAATCGGCTGGCGCAGCTTCGGCAGGCGCTCGCATTCGGCAACCGCCTTCGGCAGGTCGGCCGGCGACCGCGCCAGCAGCGCGGCGAGCTGGTATTGCGCGATCTTGCGGCGGCCTTCGAAACGCGGGATGTCGGCGGAGAGCGTGCGCACCTGGGTGACGCCGCGCGTCACGTCGGTCTGGTTGCCGCGCCCGGCGTCGCGCAGCCGTTGCGACAGCCTGACACGCTGCTGCTGCAGCGCGAGCGACTGCCTCGCGATCGCGAGCTCGTCGCCCGCGGAGCACGATTCGACGTACGCGCGCACTACATCGGCGACGACGGTGATGCGCGCGAGGTCGGCGGCCGCCTGTACGGCTTCGCTGTCCGCGCGCGCGGCTTCGACGCCACGCCGCAACTTGCCGAACAGGTCGAGTTCATACGACACGCTGATGCCGACCGTGCCTTCGTTCACGACCGGCAGCTTGTTCTCGAGCAGATATTGCTCGGCCGATTCCTGCGCACGTTGCACGGCCGCTTCCGCGCTGCCGGAGAAGCCGCCCTGCTCGTTCGCCACTTCCAGCGCCGCGCGCGAACGCGCGAGATTGGCCGCGGCGACGCGCAGGTCGGTGTTCGATTTCAGCGCGCCGCGCACGAGTTCGTCGAGCACCGGATCGTCGTACAGCTGCCACCAGTTGCCGGGCACCGCGCCGCGCGACACGAGCGTGCCGTTCGCGTCGTCGAGCGCATGGTTCGCGAGCGGTGAGTTCACATACGCCTGCTGGGGCAGCGTGTAGTCGGGGCCAACGGACTTGCACGCGCCGAGTGCGAGTGCGAGCGGCGCAAGTGCCGCCGCGAGGCGCAGGCCGTGCCGCTTCATTGCGACGCTCCCGTGGCGCTGACGGCCGCGGGTGCCGATGCCGTCGCCGCCGACGAGGCTGGCACGATTGCCGCGGACGCACCGGCGGCCGGCTTCGTCTTGTCGTCGCGGCGCGTGTCGGTGCGCATCGCGACGGTCGCGGTGCGTCCGGCGATCATCCGGAAGTCGTCGGGCACCTCGTCGAGCACGACGCGCACCGGCACGCGCTGCGCGAGCCGCACCCAGCTGAAGGCCGGGTTCACGTTCGGCAGCAGGTTCGCGCCCTGCGTGCGATCGCGATCCTCGATCGCGGCGACGATGCTCTGCACGTGGCCGCGCAGCGGATGCGGCTCGCCCATCACGACGATGTCGACCGGCTGGCCGATATGAATGCCGCGCAGCTTGGTTTCCTCGAAGTAGCCGTCGACACGGAACGAATTGCGGTCGACGACCGACAGCACCGCGCGACCGGCCGGCACGTATTCGCCGACGCGCGGCGCGCGGTCGTTCAGGTAGCCGTCGACGGGGCTCACGATCGTCGTGCGCTGCAGGTTCAGCTTCGCGGTGTCGAGCGACACCTGCGCATCGGCGACGGCGGCTTCGCCCTGTTCGACCCGCGTGCGGCTTTCCTCGACCTGTTCGCTGGCGACCAGGTTGCCGAGCTGCAGGTTGCGCGCGTATTCGCGCTTCGCCTGGGCGAGTGTCGCGCGGCGTTGCGCGAGCGTCGCTTCGGCCAGCCGTTCCGCGAGCGTGTAGCGGGCCTGGTCGATCACGAACAGCACCTGGCCGCGCTTGACCTCCTGGTTGTCGGCGACCTGCACCGCGGTGATGAGCCCCGACACGTCGGGTGCGACCTGGATCACGTCGGCGCGCACGTGCCCGTCGCGCGTCCACGGCGAGAACATGTAGTAGTTGACGATCCGCCACAGCACGAGGGCGGCCACGACGACGACGATCAGGGTGAGCAGGATCTGCCCTGCCGAGAGCCAGGTTTTTTTCACGGTTAGCTAGCCACGAGATGGTGAGAGACGATGACGACGGCGGCAAACACGAACACGTAGATGCCGAGGTCGAAGATCGAACGGTGCCAGACGAGGCGGTAAAAGCCGACGCGCTCGAGCAGCGCGCGCACGACGATGTTGATCAGGTAGGCGATCAGCATCAGCACGAGCGGAGCCGGCACGAATACGCCGAAGATGTCGATTTCGCCGATCATGGTCGCGGTCGGAAAGACAGGTTGGAAAGCGGGGTCATGCGCGTGCTCCGTCCGGTGCGGCTTGCGGCGGTTGCGCGGACGCGGCCGGGTACAGCGACAGCCGCAGGCCGACGAGCGCGTGCAGCGTGTCGCGCAGCCGGCGGTGCGTCGCGGGCGTGGCCGGCGCGGCAGGAGCGGCCGGCGTCGTGCCGTCGTCCGCCGGTGACGGTGCCGCTGAAGCGCCGGGCAGATTGCGGCCGGCCACGCGCTGCAGCGCGTCGTCGATCGACGCGAGCAGCGCCGGCGGCGCGGGCTGGCGCGCGTTCGCGGCCGCGCAGCGCGTGTAGTGATCGGTGACACCGGCCAGCACGCGATCGATCGCGTCGGGCACGTCGCCTGACAGCTTGCGGCGCGTGCGGCGCAGGTCGAGTGCGTTCAGCGCGATGCGCAGGTCGCGGAAGCTCTCGATCGACGGATGACGGTGGTCGTCCGACGCGCCGAGGCGCGGCAGCAGCTGCGTGACGCGGTCGAGCATCCGCGATGCATGGTTGCGCTGATCGTCGAGCGGCTGCGTCGACGCGGAACGTGCGACATCCTCCCAGCCGGAGCGCAGCAGGCGCCGTACCGCGAGTTCGGCGCCGAACGGCCGCGTTGCGCGCGTCCACACGTACGCGAACAACAACCCGGCGACGCCCGCGAGATTGCTGTTCAGGAACACGAAGAAATCGGCTTCATACGCGCTCTGGATGCTGACGAAGGTCGCGGTGTTCACCGCGACGAGCATCGTCACCATGTTGAACTGCGGGCGCGGCAGCAGCGTGCCGATCAGGATGAACGGGCCGGCGAACATCAGCACGAGCATCGGAAAGTCGTGCACGTGCGGCAGCACGACGAACAGGTACAGCCCCGCGAACACGACGCTCGCGGTGGTGGCCAGGAAGAACTTGAACACCAGCGGCGCGGGCTCGTCGAGTGCCGCGAAGAAACTGCACGCGACCGCGACGAGCGTGACGGCGCCGGCGCCGTCGTGCCAGCCGGACTGGATCCACAGCCAGCACGCGAACACGATCGCGCCGACGACGGTCAACGTCGAGAACAGCATCATCCCGCGATCGAAGAAGCGCTCGGTGCCGCCGAGCCGCCAGTGCCGGTAACGCGGCTGCCAAACGCCCGACTCGTTCGCGATCAGCGCGCGCAGCGCGCGGCAGTCCTGCCAGATGTCGATGACCTGGTGCAGCCGCCACAGCGCGTTCGACAGCAGCGCGCCGTCCCAGCTCGTCAGCGCGCTGTCGGGCGGTTGCAGCGACGCGATGCGCGCGCGCAGGTTGTCCGCGACGGGGTCGTCGGTCATCGCGCCGTCGCTGCCGGCCGTCACGGCCGGCAGCGGCGCGTCGAACCACTTCGCGGTGTCGGCGAGCAGCGCGTCGAGCGCCGGCGGGCGCACGTGCAGGTCGCGTATCAGCGCGATCAGCGGATCGGCGAGCGCCGACATCAGCGGCAGGAACAACTGCATCCGGCCCGCGAGCGCCTGCGCGCGCGCGAGCACGCGCGGGTGCGCGTGGTCGTAGCTCAGCTGGCTCAGCAGGAATTCGAGGCCGGTGATGGTCGCGGCGAGGCGTTGCCGGCATGCGGACAGCGCCTTGCCCGCGAGGTGGCCGGACAGCGTCTCGCGGCCGTAGAACGCGGCATCCCTGAACCATGCGTCGGTGCGCTCGATCAGCGTCGGCGCGAGCCGGTTCGGGAACACGGCGCTGCCGACCACGCTCGCGCACACGATGCCGAGCACGATTTCCTCGGTCCGTGCGATCGCGACGTCGAAGATCGTTGACGGATCGGTGACGGTGGGCAGCGCGACCAGTGGCATCGTATAGCCGGCGAGCATGAACACGTAGCTGCGCGCGGTGCGGTCGGAGATCGCGAGATAGAGCAGGGTGCCGCACCAGGTCGCGACGATGATGCTGAACAGGAACGGCGTTTCGACGAACGGCGGCACGAAGAGGATCGCCGCGGCGGCGCCGAGCGCGGTGCCGAGCGCGCGATACAGCGCCTTCGAGCGCGTCGCGCCGACGAACGGGTTCGACACGATATAGACGCTCGCCATCGCCCAGTACGGACGCGGCAGCTGGAAATACAGGCCGAGGTACAGCGCCAGCATCGACGCGGCGAACGTCTTGCCCGAGAACAGCCAGTCGCGAAGGCTCGGGTAGGTCATGATGCGGAATCGGCGGGGTGGGACGAACGCGACGCCGGATGCGGGACATCGGCCGCGTTGAACGCGTTCAGCACGCGCAGTGTCGCCTCGAGATCGGCGCGCGTGACGCCCTTGAGCACCCTGGCGCGCAGCACGCGCAGGTCTTCTTCCATCTTCGCGGTGACCGCGCGGCCGGCGGCCGTCAGCGAGATCGTTTTCGCGCGGCGATCGTGCGGATCCTCGTCGCGGCGTGCGAGGCCGGCCGCACACAGCTGGTCGAGCAGGCGCACCAGCGACGGCCCCTCGATGCCGACGTGCTCGGCGAGCGTACCCTGGCGCACGCCTTCGCCGAGGCGGCCGGCGATCAGCAGCGGTGTCGCGCAGGCTTCGGATACGTTGTACGCGGTCAGCACCGCATCGCTCGTGCGCCGCCATTTGCGGGCGGTGAGCACGAGCAGGCTGCTGACGGCGAGGCGAAGGTCGTGCAGATGGGTCATGGGCGAGATGATAGGGTAAAAACATTCGATAGCAAACTATCGGATTTTGTTACCCGGGTGTCACTGTGCACGCCGGGGCGCCGACCTTCAACGAGCAATTTAGGCGGCGGGTGCGGGGCCGGTCAAGCTGTAAGGTTGTGAACGCGCGGCGGATCGGATCGGACAATACGGTCGGGTCGGGACGATGGAAATCGCCGTGGGCGGTTGGCCGATCCGTGTGCGAGGTGTCGGGGCCAGAAGTGTAGGGTCGTTGCAAGAATCGACGCGGTGCCGACTTTGGACGGGCGCACATCGGCCACGCCGAATGAATGTAGCGCGTCATGCGCGCCGCATCGTCCTGCTTACGCACGCGATTGCACTAGGACAATAATTTCCGGGTGTCTTTCTGAGCGACCATGCGAAAGCAACGACGGAGACATCGAGATGGGACGGACCGAGGTATCGGCGCGCTGGCACGACGCGATCGGCGCGGTGCACGGCATCGAGTCGAAATACAAGCGGCTCGTGAAGGCAATCGCCGCCGACATCGAAAGCGGCGCGCTCGCTCCGGGCGCGCGGCTCGCGCCGCAGCGCGACGTCGCGTCGAGCCTCGGCGTCAGCGTGCAGACCGTCACCAACGCGTACAAGGAACTCGAAAGACAGGGCCTGATCCGCTGCGAAGTCGGTCGCGGCAGCTTCGTCGCCGCGCGTGTGACCGAATCGATGTCGAACTACATGCTCGATACGGCCGAGCGCGAACTGGTGGACTTTTCGATCGCGCGGATCGTGCATACGCCGGAGCACGACGCCGCGTGGCGATCCGTCTGTGCGGCGCTGGCCGTCGCCGACGATCAGCCGTGGATCCGCTCGTTCCGGCCGATCGCCGGGCTCGATGCGCATCGCGAGGCCGGCGCCGCCTGGCTCGCCTCGCTGAACCTGCCGGTTCATCCCGAGTCGCTGCTGATCACGAATGGTGCCGCGCACGGCATCTTCCTTGCGCTTGCCTCGATCGTCGGGCCGGGCGACACCGTGCTGTGCGAGAGCCTGACCGACCATGGCGTGATCGGCTCCGCGAACGTGCTCGGGTTTACGCTGAAAGGGCTCGAGATGGACGAGCACGGGATCCGTCCGGAACACTTCGAGGAAATGTGCGACGGCGAGAAGATCAGCGCGCTCGTCTGCACGCCGACCCTCAATAATCCGACGGTATCGATGATGTCCGATTCGCGCCGCAAGTCGATTGCGCGCATCGCATCGCGCTATGGCGTGTACGTGATCGAGGACGACGTGTACGGCCCGCTGCCCGCGAAGACGGCCACGCCGATCGCGAGCCTGATTCCGGAGCTCGGCTTCTACTGCACGAGCATGACGAAATCCGTGCTGACGGGATTGCGCACCGGTTATCTCGCGATGCCGAGACGGCTCGCGCTGCGGGTGGAGAGCGTGCTGCGCGTGAGCAGCTGGATGGCGACGTCGCCGATCGCGGAGATCGCGACGCGCTGGATCGCCGACGGCACCGCGCGACGGCTCGTCGAACTGCAGCGGCAGCGGCTCGCGGCGCGCCAGGAGATGGTGAAGGCCGCGCTTGGCCCTTACGTGCTCGGTGCGCATCCGAACGCGCTTTCGGCGTGGTTGCGCGTGCCCGACTACTGGCAGGCCGACCGGCTCGTGCGCGAGTTGCGGACCCGCAAGATCGCGGTGACGTCGCCCGATCCGTTTCTCGTCGGCGGGACCGAGCGGCCGAACGCGGTGCGCGTGTGCATCGGCGCGGAGACGACGGATGCCGCATGCAACGCCGCGCTCGAGACGATCGCGGGCGTGTTCGAGCAGTATCCGCACGTGCACGATTTTCACTGAATCGCCATCGGCGTCGCGTTCGCGACGCACAATGTATCAGGACATTCGAAAGCGCAATTTGGAACATTAGACTGGATCGCACCACATCAATGAGGCGTGTGTTCCATGTCCTTCCTGTCGCTGTCCGACGTTTACCGCGCGCGCCGACGCATCGCCGGGCATGCGTGTGTCACGCCGCTCGTCGCATCCGCCGCGCTGTCCGCGCGCACCGGTGCACCCGTCCATCTGAAACTCGAAACGCTGCAGCCGACCGGCAGCTTCAAGCTGCGCGGCGCTACCCACGCGCTCGCGGAACTCGCCGCGCAGCGCGTGACGCGCGTCGTCACCGCATCGACCGGCAATCACGGCCGTGCGGTCGCGCACGCGGCGCGCACGTTCGGCATCGACGCCGCGGTCTGCATGTCGTCGCGCGTGCCGGCCAACAAGGTCGATGCGGTCGCCGCGCTCGGCGCGTGCGTCGTGATCGCCGGCGACAGTCAGGATGATGCGCAGGCCGAGGCACGGCGGCTCGTGCGCGACGAAGGCTATGCGTACGTGCCGCCGTTCGACGATCCGCGGATCATCGCGGGGCAGGCGACGATCGGCATCGAGATTCTCGAAGCGCTGCCCGACGCGGCCACGCTCGTCGTGCCGCTGTCGGGCGGCGGGCTGTTCAGCGGTGTTGCCTTCGCCGCGAAGGCGATCCGGCCGGCGATCGAAGTGATCGGCGTGTCGATGACGCGCGGCGCCGCGATGCATGCGAGCCTCGCGGCCGGGCGCCCGGTCGACGTCGACGAACAGCCGACGCTCGCCGATTCGCTCGGCGGCGGCATTGGCCTCGACAACCGCTACACGTTCGACATGACGCGTGCACTCGCCGACGACGTCGTGCTGCTCGACGAGCCGTCGATCGCGCGCGGCATCGCACATGCGTATCGCGACGAACGCCTCGTCGTGGAAGGCGCGGGCGCGGTCGGCATCGCCGCGCTGCTCGATGAACGGATCGCGCGCCGCGATCGCGGCGGCCCGATCGTCGTGGTCGTGAGCGGCGCGAACATCGACATGGCCATGCATCGGCGGATCGTTTCGGAGAACTGACATGAATTATCCCGTCACGCTGATCGGGCAGGCGCAATTGCGTGCGCTGGTTCCGCTCGATCTCGCCGCGATCGACCAGGTAGAAGCCGCGTTCGCGTCGCTCGCGACCGATGCGGTCGTCATGCCGCCGATCCTCAATCTCGCGCTGCCGGCGCGTCACGGCGAAGTCGACGTGAAGACCGCGTACCTGCCGCGCTTCGACAGCTTCGCGATCAAGGTGAGCCCGGGCTTCTTCGACAACCCGTCGCTCGGACTGCCGAGCCTGAACGGGCTGATGCTCGTGCTATCCGCGCGCACCGGGCTGACCGAGGCCGTGCTGCTCGACAACGGCTACCTGACGGCCGTGCGCACCGCAGCGGCCGGTGCAGTGGCCGCACGCCGGCTCGCCCGTGCCGATGCGCGCCGCGCGGCCATCGTCGGCGCGGGAGAACAGGCGCGGCTGCAGCTCGACGCGCTGATGCTCGTGCGCGACATCACGCATGTGACGGTCTGGGCGCGCGACGCCGGGCGCGCGGCGCGGTTCGCGGCCGATGTGCGGGCCGCGCACGGGATCGATGCGATCGTCGCGCGCTCGGTGCATGCGGCACTTGCCGACGCGGACATCGCGGTCACGACCACGCCGAGCCGCGCGCCGCTCGTGCATGCGGAGGATCTGCATCCGGGGCTGCACGTCACGGCAATGGGCGCCGACGCCGACTACAAGACCGAGCTCGCGCCGTCCGTGTTCGGCGCGGCGCGCTACTTCTGCGACCGGCTGCAGCAGACTCGCGTGGCGGGCGAACTCGCGCATGCGATTGCTGCCGGTGCGGTCGAGGCCGACGCCGTGTTTCCCGAACTCGGCGAGGTGATCGCCGGGCAGCGCGACGGCCGCACGCATCGCGACGACATCACGATCTGCGACCTGACCGGCACCGGCGCGCAGGACACCGCCATTGCCGTGCTCGCGCTGCGGCGCGCCCGCGCGGCAGCGGCGGGCACGATTTTCCACAACGACCTCACGACTTGAGAGGAGACAGATGTCCGCAGTCATCGAAACCCACGAAACCGTGCCGCGTCTCGCGTTCGAGCGCAGCGAATACGCTGCGCGCATCGCGAAGACGCGCACGGCGATGCAGCGGGCCGGCATCGACCTGCTGATCGTCACCGACCCGACCAACATGGCCTGGCTCACCGGCTATGACGGCTGGTCGTTCTACGTGCACCAGTGCGTGCTGCTGCCGATGGACGGCGAGCCCGTCTGGTACGGCCGCGGCCAGGACGCGAACGGCGCGAAGCGCACCGTGTTCATGGCGCACGACAACATCGTCGGCTATCCCGATCACTACGTGCAGTCGACGGCCCGTCATCCGATGGACTACCTGTCGACCGAAGTGATCGCCGCGCGCGGCTGGCGCACGCTGCGCATCGGTGTCGAGCTCGACAACTACTACTTCAGCGCGGCAGCTTACGCGTCGCTGCAGAAGCATCTGCCGGCCGCGCGCTGGGTCGATGCGACGGCGCTCGTGAACTGGCAGCGCGCGGTGAAGTCGCCGCGCGAAATCGAGTACATGCGGATCGCCGCGCGGATCGTCGAGCGCATGCATGCGCACATCGTCGACACGATCGAGCCGGGCATGAGGAAGAGCGACCTCGTCGCGCAGATCTATGCGACCGGGATCGGCGGCGCGGACGGCTTCGGCGGCGACTATCCGGCGATCGTGCCGTTGCTGCCGACCGGTGCCGACGCGGCCGCGCCGCACCTGACCTGGGACGACACGTCGTTCGCGCGCGGCGCCGGCACGTTCTTCGAGATCGCCGGCTGCTACCGCCGCTATCACTGCCCGCTGTCGCGCACCGTCTATCTCGGCAAGCCGCCCGCGCACTTCATCGAAGGCGAGCGCGCGGTGGTCGAGGGCATCGAGGCGGGGCTCGCGGCCGCGAAGCCCGGCAACGTGTGCGAGGACATCGCGAATGCGTTCTTCGCGGTCCTGCGCCGCGCGGGCATCGAGAAGGACAGCCGCTGCGGCTACCCGATCGGCGCGAGCTATCCGCCGGACTGGGGCGAGCGCACGATGAGCCTGCGCCCGGGCGACCGCACGGTGCTCGAACCCGGCATGACGTTCCACTTCATGCCGGGGCTGTGGCTCGACGACTGGGGGCTGGAGATCACGGAAAGCATCCTGATCACCGAAACCGGCGTCGAGACGTTCTGCAACACGCCGCGCAAGCTGTTCGTGAAGGAGTAGGGCGATGCGTGCTTCTCCGATCACGCCGACCGTCGACTTCGACGCGGACGGCGAACAGCATGGTTTTCTGAAGCTGCCTTACTCGCGCGACGATTCCGCGTGGGGCGCGATCATGATTCCGGTGAGCGTCGTGAAGCGCGGCGACGGGCCGACGGTGTTGCTGACCGGCGGCAACCACGGCGACGAATACGAAGGGCCGGTCGCGCTGTCGAAGCTTGCCGGTTCGCTGAAGGCGGCCGACGTGACCGGCCGCGTGATCGTCGTGCCGTTCATGAACTACCCGGCATTCCGCGCCGGTTGCCGTACGTCGCCGATCGACGCGGGCAACCTGAACCGGAGTTTTCCGGGGCGGCCGGACGGCACCGTCACCGAGAAGATCGCCGACTATTTCCAGCGTCATCTGCTGCCGCTCGCGACGCACGTGCTCGACATTCACGCGGGCGGCCGCACGCTCGACTTCGTGCCGTTCGCGGCGATCCACGTGCTGGACGATCGCGACCAGGAAGCCCGCTGCGAGCGCGCGATGCGTGCATTCGGCGCACCGTACTCGATGCGCATGCTGGAGCTCGATAGCGTCGGGCTGTTCGACACCGCGGCCGAGGCGGCCGGCAAGGTGTTCGTGTCGACCGAGCTGGGCGGCGGCGGATCGTCGACGGCCGCGAGCGTTGCAATCGCCGAGCGCGGCGTGCGCGGGTTCCTCGCGCATGCGGGCGTGCTCGCGAAGGGCGACGGTCGTGACGATGGCGGCGGCGCACGCACCGCGCCGCGCACGACGACGCTGCTCGACATGCCGGACGGCTCGTGCTTCACGACGAGCGAGCATCGCGGGCTGCTGGAGATGTGCCGCGATCTCGGCAGCGAGGTCGACGCCGGCGACGTGCTCGCGCGCGTGCACGACATCGATCGCACGGGCGTCGCGCCGGTCGAATACGTCGCGCGGCGGCGCGGGCTGCTCGCGGCCCGGCATTTCCCGGGCATCGTGCAGGCCGGCGACACGATCGCGGTGGTCGCCGACATCGTCGAGCGCAACATGCCGGTGGCAGCATGAGGATGCGCACGCCGTGATCAAGCTCGACCGATACGACCTGGCGATCCTGCGCCTCCTCGAGCGCGACGGGCGCATCACGAAGTCGAAGCTCGCGGAGGCCGTGAACCTGTCGATCTCGCCCGCGTGGGAGCGCGTGCGCAAGCTCGAGGAGAGCGGCGTGATCCGCGGCTATCGCGCGGACGTCGACTGGATCGGCGCGTTCTCGGGCAGCCGCATCGTCGTCGAGGTGACGCTGTCGCGTCATACCGCGCCCGACATGCGGCGTTTCGAGGAACGGGTGAGCGCGGCGCCCGAAGTCGCGCAGTGTTATGCGACGGGCGGCGGCGTCGATTACGTGCTGCACGTGGTCGCGCGCGACATCGATCACTACCAGCGCTTCATCGATGCGTTGCTGATGGACGACCTCGGCATCGAGCGCTACTTCACGTACATCGTGACGAAGGTCGTGAAGTGCGAATCGGGCGGCGCGCCGGACTGGCTCTGAAACTTCGCGCGAACGCGCGGCAATACGGAAAAAACCGCAAGAACCGGGCGCCGAAACCGAAATTTCCGCGCCCGGCGGCACGCCAGAATGAAGCTCGTGCCCACCCAAACGAGGAGACGCAGGATGTTGCCCGGACACCCCGTACTGTTCAAGTCGACGTGCTATGTCGACGGTCGCTGGATCCATAGCGACAGTGCCGCGACGGTCGCCGTCGTGAACCCCGCCGACCAGGCCGTGATCGGCCATGTGCCGATGCTCGAGCGCGCGCAGATCGTCGCGGCCGTCGACGCCGCGCAGCGTGCGTTCGACACGTGGCGCTGGACGCCGCAAGCGCTCCGCAGCGCCGCGCTGCTGCGCTGGCATGCGCTGATCCTGCGTCATCTCGACGATCTCGCCGCGCTGTTGTCGCTCGAGCAGGGCAAGCCGCTCGCCGAATCGCGCGGCGAGATCCGCTATGCGGCGAGCTTCGTCGAATGGTTCGCGAACGAGGCGAAGCGCGTCGCGGGGCGCACGATCCCGACGCATATCGACGGCGCGCATCTTGGCACGGTGATGGAGCCGGTCGGTGTCGCGGCGCTGATCACGCCGTGGAATTTCCCGGCCGCGATGATCACGCGCAAGGCCGCGGCCGCGATTGCGGCAGGGTGCGCGGTGGTGGTGAAGCCCGCGCACGAGACGCCGTTCTCGGCGCTCGCACTCGCGCAGCTCGCCGACGAGGCCGGCTTCCCGGCCGGCGTGTTCAACGTCGTGCTCGGCGAACCGCAGATGGCGATGGAAACGCTCGTCGGCGATGCGCGCGTGCGTGCGGTGAGCTTCACCGGATCGACGCGCGTCGGGCGGCTCGTCACCGAAACCGCCGCGAAGGCCGGCATTCGCAAGATCGCGCTCGAACTGGGCGGCAACGCGCCGTTCATCGTCACCGAGGACGCGGATCTCGACCAGGCGGTGCGGATCGCCGTCGGCGCGAAGTTCCAGACCTCCGGGCAGGATTGCTGCGCGGCGAACCGGATCTTCGTTGCCCGTCCGCTGTATGACGCATTCGTCGGCCGCTACGCGAATGCGGTGCGCGAACTGAAGACCGGCCCCGCGTTCGAGCCGGGCGTCGACGTCGGTCCGCTGATGCACCAGGCTGCATTCGACGCAACGGTGGCACGCGTCGACGATGCACGTGCGCGCGGTGCGCGCATCGTCGCCGGGGGCCGGCCGCATGCGCTCGGCGGCTGGTTCTACGAACCGACCGTGATCGCGGACGCGGCGCCCGGCATGCGCGTGGTCGACGAGGAAAACTTCGCGCCGATCTCGGCGGTGTGCGCGTTCGACACGCTCGACGAAGTCGTGGAAAAAGCGAACGACACCGAATACGGCCTTGCCGCGTACGTCTGCGCGACGCGCATCGACACGATCTTCCAGCTCGTGCGGCGGCTCGATTTCGCGATGGTGTCGGTCAACGGCGTGAAATTCACCGGTGCGCCGATTCCGTTCGGCGGGATGAAGGCGTCGGGCCTCGGTCGTGAAGGCGGCGCCGAAGGCTTCGAACCGTTCACCGAAACCAAGTACTTCTGCCTCGGCAATCTCGGCCTGCCCGTCGCGGCGACGGCCTGACTCATTCAAAGGAGCTCATCATGAAACAATCGATCGACGCACTGCTGCGCGAGGACCGCGCCCATTTCATGCATCCGTCGACGCACGCGTACGACCACGAGACCGGCGCGCTGCCGGGCAGGATCGTGCGCGGCGCCGAAGGCATCCGCATCGAGGATCACGAGGGCAAGCGCTATATCGATGCGTTCGCCGGCCTCTACTGCGTGAACATCGGCTACGGCCGCACCGAAGTGGCCGATGCGATGTACGCGCAGGCGAAGCAGCTTGCGTATTACCACACGTATGTCGGCCACGCGTCGGATGCGATCATCGAGCTGTCGTCGCGCATCATCGACTGGGCGCCGGCCGGGATGAAGAAGGTCTACTACGGGATGTCGGGGTCCGACGCGAACGAGACGCAGGTCAAGATCGTCTGGTACTACAACAACGTGCTCGGCCGCCCGAACAAGAAGAAGATCATCTCGCGCGAGCGCGGCTATCATGGCTCGGGCATCGTGACGGGCAGCCTCACGGGCCTGCCGAGTTTTCATCAGCATTTCGATCTGCCGATCGATCGCGTGAAGCACACGGTGTGTCCGCACTGGTATCGCAAGGCGCCGGTCGGCATGAGCGAAGCGCAGTTCGTCGCGTACTGCGTCGACGCGCTCGAGAAGCTGATCGCGCGCGAAGGCGCCGACACGATCGCCGCGTTCATTGCCGAACCGGTGATGGGCACGGGCGGCATCATTGAGCCGCCGGCCGGTTACTGGCCCGCGATCCAGGCCGTGCTGCGCAAGCATGACATCCTGCTGATCTCGGACGAGGTCGTGTGCGGGTTCGGGCGGCTCGGCTCGAAGATGGGGGCGCAGCACTTCGACATCCAGCCGGACCTCATCACGGTCGCGAAGGGGCTGACGAGCGCGTATGCGCCGCTGTCGGGCGTGATCGTCGGCGAGAAGGTGTGGGACGTGATCGCGCGAGGTTCGCAGGAACACGGGCCGATGGGGCACGGGTGGACGTATTCGGGGCACCCGGTATGTGCGGCCGCCGCGCTCGCGAACCTCGCGATTCTCGAGCGCGAGAACCTGGTCGGCAACGCCGCGGAAGTGGGCGCGTATTTCGGCGCGAAGCTGCGTGATGCGTTCGGCACGCATCCGCTCGTCGGGGAGGTGCGCAGCGTCGGGATGCTGGCCGCGCTCGAGTTCATGGCCGACAAGGACGCGCGCACGCCGTTCGATCCGGCGCTGAAGATCGGCGCGCAGGTATCGGCCGCGGCGCTGCAGCGCGGTGTGATCGCGCGTGCGATGCCGCACGGCGACATTCTCGGGTTTGCGCCGCCGCTCGTGATGACGCGCGCGGAAGCCGACGAGATCGTCGGGATCGTGAAGGAAGCGGTGGACGAGGTGGCGGAACGGAATCTTTCGAGCGTCGCCTGAGGTGCTTGCGGTCTTGATGCGCGCGCAGGCGCGCGACGTGACGCCGTCGCACGGGCGTGCGGCGGCGCATCGTTTCGGGCTTATTCGGCGGGCGTGGGTGTCGGTAGCCGCCCCCTTGCTGCCATTCGAGCCGTTGCCTCGACGGTTTGGATCCGCAGAGCACAACGATCACGCGTTCCGAAGATCCGAGAGCTTGTTCTCCGTTGGCGGATCGGTTGCAGCAACCTGGAGCCCTGCGCACCACGTGACTGACCTGACGCCAGCCCCGCACCCGGCACGACTTGAGACCCCAATGGCAAGCAATGGTCAGAGGTCTCCGCGCACTTCCCCCGTTCCCAGCGCGCTCCGCTGCCGGTTCACTTCCGCCCAAAGCTCATCGCTGTCGTCACTGCGCAGCATGACCATCCCGTCCAGTTGATCGTCGGTCACGCCGAAGTATTCCAGGATTTCCCGGCGAATCGCATCGACGAACTGCGCGTATTCCGGGGATGCCTGGGCCTGCGCGTGCAAGGCGTCGTATTCTGCATCGTCCGCGCCGCCGCGCTCGTCGATATAGCGCGAGATCCACTGGTCACGTTCGTGGTCGTAATCGGCCTCGGCGCGCATCGCTTGCACAGCCGTGTAGAAATCCAGTTGGGCAAACGCGGCGATTGCGGCCGTGGTTGCCGCGTCAAACGGTGTGGTCATTCCATCTCTCATGTCGGTCATGGCACATCATCGCACGGGCCGCGCCCGGGCAGGTGCCGGGAATCCGGACGGCGAAACAGCGCTGGCGATAGCCATGGCCCTGGCAGCCTTCACATTTCATGGTGCATCCCCATAAAGTTGCTGGCGAGAATTGCCGATATACCAATGGACGACCCGGGTCGACTCAATCGGCCCGCGGGGATTTTCAAATTGGGAGCACACATGGTCTGGTATGCCGGCTTGTTGGATAAAGGTCTGAACCTTGCGGGAGATTTCCTCTCCTACTTGCGCGAGAACGGCGCGCGCAGTCACGAGATGAATGTAACCGTTGCGGCCGCATCGACGGAAGCGAATGCAAGGCTCGCAAGTGCGGTTGACGACGTCGCGCGAAAATTGGATGGGGCGGTTCAGAACATCGTCGGCACGATTATCGACAAGCTCGAACGCGACCAGTTGGAGCTGCTCACGGCCCAAGTGAAGTCGGTTCACTTCGCTTTCGAGTTCGACAACGATGCCATGTTGGGGCCCGCGGTATCGCGCATCATGGAGCTGATCGCTTACGCAAAGAACCGAATCACGGAAGGCAAGCAGGAATGGCTCGGCCCATGGCTGATGGCGGAGTCGGTCCGCATCATCGCGCTCAGCCGCCTGGCTTCATCCGAGAGGGCGCATGCACTCGTCCAAAGCGAAGCGCACGCTTTCCGACTGAGCATTCTCGATTACAGCGCTCAGTCGCTCGTCGAAAGCGGCAACGTGCCGTGGGTGAAAATCGCCGAGTTCGTCCAGGGAAAAAATGAGGACGTTGTCCATCTGATTTCTCAGTCTGCTGAGGTGAATGCTCCGAAACAGCGTACGCGGATAGCCAAAGGAGCCGCGGCTGCCAAACCGACCGTGGAACAGACCACGGTGGCCAAGAAGTCTGAAGAAGTAGCTGAACCAGCAGCCGCAAGTGCGAAAACGGCACTCAATCCTGCTGCTGCGTGGCCGTTTCCCACCGGTAGCCGCTAGCGATCCGAGGTGGCACGCGCGGAGTCCCAGCGGTGCCGCTGGGCTCGGCGGGCGAAGAGCGTTTGATCGTACGAATCGATGCCATCGAGTGGAGGTGGACGACCGTCGTTCATTGTGGCGGCGCAGGCACGAGCCCGTACCTGGACATGACGTCGACAAGTTTCTCGCGACTGGGCGGCCCGCCAGCATTCACGATTGCCTGGACATCCAGAAAATATTGAGCACCAATGTCGGGCGTAAGGACGATCAATGCGCGGGCTGTGCCATTGTGCGGATTGCTGAAGTGATGGACCGATCCTCGTGCGGTGAACATCCATTCTCCTGGCGCCAGGTCCCGGACTATCCCATCGACCGTGTACCGAAGCACGCCGTCAAGGACATAGACGCATTCTTCGTTACGTGTATGGCTGTGTGGTGGCGGAACTTGCGAATCAGGGGGGACAGTCAGCTCAAAAACACCCATTCCGCCTGTAGCAGTCCCATCTATCAGGTACTGAATGCTCAACTGACCAATGATGATGGGTTCGCGTGCCGCCGTGCCGCTGAGCATCATTTTCAGACTCCTGCACATCAAGGATTTTCATCAATCCGTCAACGTGATACGCAAGGAAAACACCGCTTGCATCGCGTCCGGCGACCGAAGGGAACGCCGGTCAACCCAGATTATGCGCCACGGGTTTCCGAAGAATCCGTTTCCGCGTCCCTATGTCCGATCTTCGGCATGCGCTTCGCCGTCCACTTGCGTACAGCCACGCGCGGCCGACGTGCACCGCCTCCGCCACACCCATCGCCCGCGATCCGTTGCCGGACGGCGGGCGATGCAAAGGATGCCATTTATGGGACGCTAATCACCGTCCCCTTGGGCATCAGCCCGCTTTCCCCGGCACCGTTTCCCCGCGCAGCGAGCACCCGCGCGTCTCGATCACACCGGCCAGCGCCACCAGCCCGACCGCGCACGCCGCCATCATGTAGTACGCGGGAATCATCGTGTTGCCGGTCTTGCCGATCAGCCAGTCGTTGACGATCGGCGCGGTGCCGCCGAACAGCGACGTCGACACGTTGTACGCGATCGCCATTCCCGCATACCGCACATGGGTCGGGAACATCGCCGGGAACATCGCGGAAATGGTCGCGAGCTGTGGCACATACAGCAGCCCGAGCACCGCGAAGCCGACGAAGGCGCCGAGCACGCCGTGCGTCATCAGCGTGAACATCGGCACGGCCGCGACGAACAGCCCGACGAGCGAGATCCACCACATCGTCTTGCGGCCGACGCGATCCGACAGCCAGCCGGCGAACGGCAGCAGCACCATCATCGCGAGCATGCCGATCAGCGGAATCAGCAGCGACATGTTCTCGCTGACGCCGAGTTCCTTGTGCATGTAGGTCGGCATGTACGCGAGCAGCACGTAGTTGACGACGTTCAGCGCGACGACGAGCCCGCCGAGCAACAGCAGCGGCCGCGCATAGCGGACCAGCAACTGACCGATCGGCAGCGCGGTGGCGGCGGTGCTCTGCTCGCGCCGATGAGCCTGCTCCTCGAGTTCGCGGAACACCGGCGTTTCCTCGAGACGCGAACGCAGATAGAAACCGATCAGCCCGAGCGGTGCCGCGACGAGGAACGGCAGGCGCCAGCCCCATGCGTGCATCGACGAGTCGCCGAGCAGCAGCGCGAAGCCGAGCATCAGCAGCGCGCCGAGCGAGAACCCGGCCAGCGTCGCGAATTCGAGGAAGCTGCCGCACAGGCCGCGTCGCGAATCCGGCGCGTATTCGGCGATGAAGGTCGCCGCGCCGCCGTATTCGCCGCCGGTCGAGAAGCCCTGCACCATGCGCAGCACGATGAGCGCCGCCGGCGCGAGCCAGCCGGCCGTCGCGAAGGTCGGCAGCACGCCGACGAGCAAGGTCGCGCCGGACATCGTGAGCACGGTCAGCGCGAGCACGCGCTTGCGGCCGAGGCGGTCGCCGAGCGGGCCCCAGAACAGGCCGCCGAGCGGGCGGATCAGGAACGAGATCGCAAACGTGCCGAGCGCGAACAACGTCGCACTGGCCGTGTTGCCGGGAAACAGCGCGGCGGAGATGTACGCGAGTCCGTACGCGTAGATGCCGTAATCGAACCATTCGGTCGCATTGCCGAGCGCGGCGGCCGCGATCGCGACGCGCGGCAGGCTGTGCGGCTCGTCGCCGCGGGAAGCCGTCTCGTCCGGAACGGACGCGGCGGCGGAAACGGAAGTCCACGATGGCACGTATCGCATGAGGGGTCCTCGTTATCAGCATGCGCCCGGGCGGGCGCCGACGAGGATCAAAGTAATCCCGCCAATTGGCGATGCCCGATGTCATAGGACGATGTGGGGATCGGGGTTTTCCCCGTGCGGGGAAGGGGCGCGCGGTGGCGCGATGGCCCGGCAAGTCGACGCGCGCGCCTGTTCATGCCCCGGTTCGCGATGCACAACGCACGTGATTGTCCGGTATTGCGTGGCCGCTCCCGGGCGGTTGCCGCGCCCGCTTGCGCGATCGTGCGGCGCAGCGATCAGGTCTCCGAATGGAATGTGGAATGTGCGGCGCCGCTCGCCCGCTCGCCCGCTTGCCGGCGATGGCGATGGCGATGGCGATGCGCCGGCATGCACGGCGACGCATCGCACGAACCGCCGCTTACCGTACGTGCGGCACCAACGCGCGCAGCCAGTACGCGACCGCCACCGCGCCACCGTCCGGCGTGCCGATCGCGCGCTCGCCGAGATAGCTGGCCCGGCCCGCGCGCGGCGTCATGCCGGCCGTTTGCCGTGCGCCGTGTTCCGCCGCTTCCACCGCGGCCGTCCATGCGCTCGCGTGGTCGCGCTCGTGATCGAGCGCGTGGTCGAACGCAGCGGCGGCCGGCACCAGCGCGTCGAGCATCGTCCGGTCGCCGGCGCGAGCGCCGCCCAGTTCGCCGATCGCCTCCACCGCGCCGCGCAACGCCGCGGCCCAGTCGCGCGCCGACGGTTCGGCGGTATCGGCGGCTTCGGCGAGGCGCCGCGACGCGCGCAGCAGCGCGGTCGCATAGAACGGTCCCGAGCTGCCCGCGATTGCGCGGCGCAATGCCGCGCCCAGCGCGGCGAGCATGCCCGCCGGCGTACCGTACGCGGCGTCCGGCAACTCGAGGATCGCCTGCGCGGCACGATGCATGCTCGCGCCGAGATCGCCGTCGCCGGCCGCGGTGTCGAGTTCCGTCAGCGTCGCTTCGTTGTCGATCAGCGCCTGTGCGACCGCGTGCAGTGCCGGCTGCAACCGGGCGGCCCAGGCGCGGCCGGCTGCGTCGAGCGGCGGCAGCGGTTGATCCTGCACGGCGGTTGCTTCCGCGCGAATCCGTGCGTTCACGGCGCCGCCGCCCGGCCATGCGCGCGCCTGCGTCGGCGCGTCGAGCAACGCGGCGCGTTCGTCGTTCAGCCGCAGCAGCGAGATCGAGCAGCCGGGCATGTTCAGCGCGGACAGGAACGTGCCGGCCCACGCGCGTGCGACGGTGATGCCGCGCCGGCTCAGGTTGTCGTAGGCGGCGCGCAGCACGATGGCCAGCTCCATGTCCGGGGTCGCGCCGAGACCGTTGACGAACAGCGCGACGCGTTCGCCGCGATCGAGTACGAGATCGGCGACGATGCTCGACAGCAGGGTCTCGACGAGCGCGTCGGCCGGCAGCGGCGCGGTGCGCTCGACGCCTTTCTCGCCGTGGATGCCGAGGCCGAGCTCGATCTCGTGATCGGCGAGGCTGAATCCCGATTGGTCGGCGCCGGGGAGCGTGCAGCCGTCGAGCGCGACGCCCATCGTGCCGAGTTCGGCGGCTGCGTCGCGCGCGATTGCCGCGACGCGGGCCAGCGGCAGCCCGCGCGCGGCGGCCGCGCCGGCCAGCTTGTGGATCAGCACGGTGCCCGCGATCCCGCGGCGCTGCCCGCGCTCGACGCGGCCGCGCAGCGACACGTCGTCGGCGACGATCACCGTTTCCACCGGAATGCCTTCGGCGCGCGCGAGTTCGGCGGCCAGTCCGAAATTGAGGCGGTCGCCGGTGTAGTTCTTCACGACGAGCAGCGCGCCGTTCGGGCCGGCGCTCGCGCGGATCGCGGCGAGCACGGCGTCGGTCGACGGCGACGTGAACACCTCGCCGCAGACGGCCGCGCTCAGCATCCCTGCGCCGACATAGCCGCCATGCGCGGGTTCGTGGCCGCTGCCGCCGCCGGACAGGATCGCGACGGGGCGCTCCGACGGCTCGGGCAGCGGCTGGCGGACGAGCACGTGCTCGTCGCCGAGGATCGCGAGATGCGGCGATTGCCGCGCGATGCCTTCGAGCATTTCGCGCACGACATCGGACGGGCGGTTCACGAGCTTTTTCATGACGACGGTTCCTGACGGTGGGACGGAGCCGGGCGGCACGTGTGCGGTGCCGGCCGGGCGACGTACTGTGGATGGTAGGCGGCGCGATTCGAAAACGGTGCGCCACACAGTCGGCGTTACGTAACATCGATGCATTCGTAGCACGAATGTAACGGCAACGGCGCCGCTCATGGGCCCGAAACGCGTGGGCCAGGAGCGCGGCCAGACGGCGCCCGCGCGTGCGGAGGCCGGCCTGGCGGGCGCGACGCGCATTCGCGCGTGCGAATGGCATGGAAAATGCTGTTTGATCCTTCGGTCCAGCTTCGAACATTCCATCGCCCGGACCGCGAGGAGACCACCATGTATCGAACCCGCATCTTCACGTCCGCCGCGGTGCTGGCCGCGGCCGGCGTGCTGACCGCCTGTGGCGGCAGCGACGTCGCAGCGCCATCGAGCGCGGCCAGCAGCGGCGCGAGCGTGACCGACAACAAACCCGGCGCGGGCGTGGCCGGCGGCGGCTATGGCACGAGCGGCGCGCCCGGCACGAACGGCGTCGTCAATACGGCCGGCGGCCTCGCGATGGCCCTCGGCTCGACCGTCGGCGGCGTGACGGTGCCAGGGCTCGGCAATGGCGCGACGCGCAGCGCCGGCGACGCGATTGCCAGCGTCAGCACGGTCACGCGCGCGGCCGCCAATGCGCTCAGCGACGGGCTCGGGCAGATCGGCTCGAGCGCCAATCCGGTCGGCACGACGGTGGCCGAGCTCGGCAACGTCGTCGGCGCGACCGCGAATCCGGTGGCGGGTCTCGCGCAGACGGCCCGCGCGCTCGGCTCGGGGCCGCTGGCGCCGCTCGCGCCGGTCACGACACCCGTCGGCGCGGTGCTCGACACGGTGGCCGGCGGCCTCGGCGCGGCGGGCAGTACCGTCGGCTCGACGCTGTCGTCGAGCCCCGTGCAGCAGGTCACGCAGCAGATCAGCTCGGCCGTCGCGCCGCTCGTGCTCACGGCCGGCCGCACCACGCAGCAGATCGGCGCGACGACGGGCCTCGGGCAACCGGTGGCCGGGCTGCTCGGGCAAGTCGGCGGTGCGATAGTCGAGGCGGGCTGGCGATTGGGGATCCCGGCGCAGTCGTCCCCCGGGCCGGCCAACCTGCTTGCCGGTGCGGCAGGCGGGGTCGTCAGTGCGCTCGGCAATACGGTGATCAACGCGGGCGGACTCGTCGACTACAACGGCCCGAACGGCATCGCGCCGATTCCCGGCCTGATCATGAGCATCGCCGGTGCGTCGGTCGGGAAGGTGCAGAACGGCCCGCCGGTCGGTGCGCCGAGCAATGCAGGCGCGGCGGGGCCGCTGGGCGGCTTGCTGTCGGGGCCTGGATCGACGCCGGTCGGGGCGCTGACGGGCGCGCTCGGCGGCGCGGCCGGTGGCGGCGCGGCGAGCCCGTTGGCGCCTGTGACGAGCCTCGTGTCGACGGTGACCGGTACGCTTGGCGGCGCGGGTGGGGCGAGTCCATTGGCGCCTGTGACGAACCTCGTGTCGACGGTCACCGGCACGCTCGGCAGCGCGGCGGGCGGCGGTTCCGCGGCGAATCCGCTCGCGCCGGTGACGTCGTTGCTGGGCGGCGCGCTCGGCGGCGTCGGGAAGTAGCGGTGCACCGGGCGGTGAGCGGCGACGCGGTTTGCTGATCGCTCACTGCTCACTGCTCACTGCTTTCGCCTTTCGTTTTTTGCGACGAGATCGCGCTTCGCAGCGGTTTCACCGCCCACCACCGCGAACGAATCGCGGTGAGGCGGCGTGACCGCTATCCATCAATCCGCATCGCAGAAGCGCGAGGCGCCGCCGCGCATCACGCCGCGCCCGCCATCCTCGACGCATCGACGAGCATCTCGACGCCGAGGCCGCCCAGCACCATCCCCATCGCCCAGCGCTGCGCCAGCAGCAGCGCCGGCCGCCCGTGCAGGAACTTCGCGATGCCGCTCGAGCAGATCGCGACCATCCCGTTGGCCGACGCGAACGCGGCGATCAGCAGCGAACCGAGAAAGAGCGACTGGCCGAACACGCTGCCTTGCCGGTAGTCGATGAACTGCGGCAGCAGCGACACGAACAGCATCGCGAGCTTCGGATTCAGCACGCTGGTCGTCGCGCCCATCGCGAGCAGCCGTATCGGCTGCTCGCTCGGCAGCGCCTTCACCTCGAACGGCGAACGGCCGCCGGGCCGCACGGCCTGCCACGCGAGGAAGAGCAGATACGCGGCGCCCACGACGCCGAGCACGGTGCCCGCATGCGGCACGCTCAGGAACAGCGTGGTGATGCCGAACGCGGCGCCGAACATGTAGAACAGATAGCCCACCATCACGCCCGCCAGCGAGATCAATCCGGCGGTGCGCCCCTGCGCGATCGAGCGCGACATCACGTAGACCATGTTCGGCCCCGGCGTGACCGCGAGCATCCCGCCGATAACCAGGAATCCGTAGAGCGAGCCTGAGGTGTGCATGGTTGCCGTTTCCTGCAATGAACGTCGATGGGATTCATTGTCCGATCATGGAGGCGAACAGTAAAACGGGATAAACTGAATCGATTGATCAGATTTTCTGAGGAAAATGAAAAAGCTCGATCTCGATGTGCTGGCGATGGTCGTGGCCGTGACGGAGTCCGGCTCGTTCGCGCAGGGCGCGCAGGCCGTGCACCGGTCGCCGTCGGCGGTGAGCATGCAGATCAAGGCGCTGGAAGACGCGCTCGGCAAGCCGCTGTTCATCCGCGATACGCGCAACGTCACGGCGACCGACGACGGCCGCATGCTCGCCGAGTACGGCCGCCGGATGCTGGCGATGCGCGACGAGGCGTGGGCGTCGGTCGTGCGCCCGGAGATCAGCGGCCGCGTGACGATCGGCGTGCCCGACGACTACATCTCGTCGCTGCTGCCGCAGGTGCTGGGCAAGTTCGCCGCGATGCATCCGCGCGTGGAAGTGCGCGTGATCGGCCAGCCGAGCAGCGCGCTCGTGCCGATGCTCAAGGACAACACCGTCGACCTGGCGTGCCTCACGCGCATCAAGGGCGTGACCGGCGAGCTGATCCGGCTCGAACCGCTCGTCTGGGCCGGGTCGCCGAAGCGCAACGTATGGGAAGAGCGGCCGTTGCCGGTGGCCTTTTTCACGCACGGCGGCAGCATGGCGCGCGATCACGCGGTCAAGGCGCTGAACCGGCGGAAGATCCCGTACCGGATGTCGTACGAAAGCCCGAGCCACCTCGGCCTGCTCAGCATGGTGGAGGCGGGGCTCGCGGTCGCGCCGCTGGCGCGCTGCTGCATTCCCGATCATCTCGTGCAGCTGTCGGAAAGCCAGGGGCTGCCGCCGCTCGGCGAAATGGAGGTCGTGCTCGCGCGCAGCGCGCAGTCCGCGCGCCCGCCGTGCGACTACCTGGCCGAGCAGATTCTGGGCGAATGGCGCACCTGAGCGGCCCGTCGGCGACCGCGTTTCAGCAGGATTTCAGCAGCCATTCGCGGAACGCGACGAGCGACGGCAGCGTGTCGTTTTCCGGCGGATACACGAGGTAGTAGCTGCGCTGGCTCGTGATCGCGTCGCCGATCGTCACGAGTTCGCGGCGGCTCAGCTCGTCTTCCACCAGCACCTTCGGCACGAGGCCGATGCCCATTCCGGCGCGCACGGCCTGGATCAGGTGCGACGTCAGCTCGAAGCTCGGGCCGATCCGCATCTCGCGATGATCGAGCCCGAAATGCGCAAACCATTCCGCCCACGCATGCTGATTGCTCGTCACCCCCAGCAGCGTTTGCCCGGCCGCCCACGCCGGCGCATGCAGGTCGGCCGCGCGGCCGCCGCCTGCGTCGGGGCTCGCGATCGCGATCAGGAACTCGTTGTACAGCCGGTGCGCGTGCAGGCCGGGCCAGTCGCCCGCGCCGACGGTAATGGCCGCGTCGAGATCGTCGGTATGGAAATCGATGCCGCCGATCCGCGAATGCAGGTGCACGGTCACGCCCGGATGCGCGGCATAGAAGTCGTGCAGGTGCGGCAGCAGCCATTTCGAGCCGAAGGTCGGCAACGTGGCCAGCCGCAGCGTGCCGGCCCCGGCCTGGTGCGACATGGCCTGCAGCGTCGCGCCGCGGATGCGCCCCAGTGCGCCGCTTAGCTCGACGCAGTAGCGCCGCCCGACTTCGGTCAGCTTCACGGAGCGGCCCTCGCGCCGGAACAGCGCCACGCCGAGCTGATCCTCGAGCGTCTGGACCTGCCGGCTGATCGCGCTCTGGCTCAGCGACAGCTCGTCGGCCGCGCGCGTGTAGCTCTCATGCCGCGCGGCGGCCTCGAACACCAGCAGCAGCGACATGGACGGGGTCAGGTGGCGGTAATTCATGAGTTTTATGCAAGTTTTGCCGGAGGAGAATTCGTTTGTTTCTCGCGCTGATTAGCAAGATACTGGATTTCCGGCGTGCGTGGAATCTTGCTCAAAACTCATGTTTTGGCCGAGGTGGCGCACCGGCTCCCCCACATTTCGCGTTTATCCCATGTCGATCGCCCCGTTGCCCCGTCCCGCCAGCCAGCCCGAAAGCCGTTACCGCGATTTTCTCGCTGCCCTTCAGGCCGCCGGCTTCGCCGGGGAAATCCGTGCGGATCACGCGAACCGGACCGTGCTGGCGACCGACAACTCGATCTACCAGCGGCTGCCGCAGGCGATGATCTGTCCCGCGCATGCGGACGACGTGCGGCTCGTCGCGCGGCTGCTGGCCGAGCCCGCGCATCGCGACGTCGCGGTGGCGGCACGCGGCGGCGGCACCGGCACCAACGGGCAGTCGCTGACCGACGGCGTGGTCGTGGACCTGTCGCGCAACATGAACCGGATCCTGGAAATCAATGCCGACGAGCGCTGGGTGCGCGTGCAGGCGGGCGTCGTCAAGGACCAGCTCAATGCCGCGCTGAAGCCGCACGGCCTCTTTTTCGCGCCGGAGCTGTCGACCTCGAATCGCGCGACGGTCGGCGGGATGATCAACACCGACGCGAGCGGGCAGGGCAGCTGCACGTACGGCAAGACGCGCGACCATGTGCTCGCGCTCGACTTCGTGCTGATGGGCGGCGAGCAGCTGCACAGCGACGCGCTGGCCGACGACGAACTGGAACGCCGCTGCGCGCGGCAGGACCGGGTCGGCAAGGTGTATCGCACCGCGCGCCGCATCAGCGACGAGAAGGCCGGGTTGATCGACGCGAAGTTTCCGAAACTCAACCGCTGCCTGACCGGCTACGATCTCGCGCACCTGCGCGAGCCGGATGGCCGCTTCAACCTGAACAGCGTGCTGTGCGGTGCGGAAGGCTCGCTGGGCTTCGTCGTCGAAGCGAAGCTGAACGTGCTGCCGATCCCGAAGTACGCGGTGCTGGTGAACGTGCGCTACGCGGGCTTCATGGACGCGCTGCGCGATGCGCGCGCGCTGCTCGAACTCAAGCCGCTGTCGATCGAGACGGTCGACTCGAAGGTGCTGATGCTCGCGATGAAGGACTTCGTGTGGAGCAGCGTCGCCGAGTATTTCCCGCAGGACGACCAGCGTCCGACGCTCGGCATCAACCTGATCGAATTCAGCGGCGACGACGCGCAAGAGGTCGATGCGCAGGTGCGCGCGTTCGTCGACCATCTGCGCATCGATACGAGCGTCGAGCGGCTGGGCCATACGCTGGCGAGCGGCGACGATGCGGTGAAGCGCGTGTATGCGATGCGCAAGCGCGCGGTCGGCCTGCTCGGCAACGTGCAGGGCGAGGCGCGTCCGCAGCCGTTCGTGGAGGACACCGCGGTGCCGCCCGAGAACCTCGCCGCGTACATCGCCGAATTCCGTGCGCTGCTCGACGGCCACGGGCTGCAGTACGGGATGTTCGGCCACGTCGACGCCGGCGTGCTGCACGTGCGCCCGGCGCTCGACATGAAGGACCCGAAGCAGGCCGCGCTGGTGCGGCCGGTGTCGGACGCGGTGGCCGCGCTCACGCAGCGCCATGGTGGCCTGTTATGGGGGGAGCACGGCAAGGGCGTGCGCTCCGAATATGCGCCGGCGTTCTTCGGCGAGCTGTATCCGTCGCTGCAGCAACTGAAGGCCGCATTCGATCCGCACAACCAGTTCAACCCGGGCAAGATCGCGACGCCGCCGGACAACACGATGCGGCTGCTGAAGATCGACGAGGTGCCCACGCGCGGCGACCACGACCGGCAGATCGACGAGCGCGTGTGGCAGAGCTACGGCACGGCGATGCATTGCAACGGCAACGGCGCCTGCTACAACTTCGATCCGGACGACGCGATGTGCCCGTCATGGAAGGCGACCCGCGAACGCGTGCAGTCGCCGAAAGGGCGCGCGTCGCTGATGCGCGAATGGTTGCGCCTGCAAGGACAGGCCGGCGTGGACGTCGTCGCGGCGGCGCGTGCGCGGCAGCCGTTCGTGAGCGGGCTCATGGCCCGCTGGCGCAACAGCCGTGCCGCGCGCAACGGCGAAGCCGACTTCTCGCACGAGGTGTACGACGCGATGGCCGGCTGTCTCGCCTGCAAGTCGTGCGCGGGGCAGTGCCCGGTCAAGGTCAACGTGCCCGAGTTCCGCTCGCGCTTTCTCGAGCTGTATCACCAGCGCTATCTGCGGCCGCTGCGCGACTACCTGATCGGCTCGCTCGAATACACGATGCCGTGGATGGCGCGCGTGCCTGCGCTGTACAACGGGCTGATGCGCGCCGGCTGGGTGCGCACGGTGCTCGAGCGGCACGTCGGCATGGTCGACAGCCCGCTGTTGAGCCGCTTCGATCTCGCGGGCGTCATTCGCCAATGGCGCGTGCGGCCTGCCGATCCGCAGGCGCTCGCGGCGCTGACCGATGCGCAGCGCGCGCGCAGCGTCGTCATCGTGCAGGACACGTTCACGCGCTACTTCGATACCGAGCAACTGGCGACGCTGATCGAGCTGGCGGCGCGCGTGGGTTTCCAGGTGTGGCTCGCTCCGCTCGCGCCGAACGGCAAGGCGCTGCACGTACAGGGCTTTCTCCGCGCATTCGAGAAGGCGGCGATTCGCAACGCGACGCAGCTGGCCGCGCTGGCGCGCTCGGGTGTCGCGCTGGTCGGCCTCGATCCGGCGATGACGCTCACGTATCGTCAGGAGTATCTGAAGGTGACGGGGCTCGCCGACGTGCCGAAGGTCGCGCTGCCGCAGGAGTGGCTGCTGCACGCGCTGCCGGAAGCGGCGCCGGGTGACGTGTCCGGCTCGTACCGGCTGCTGCCGCACTGCACCGAGAAAACCAACGCGCCGGACAGCGGCAAGCAGTGGGGACAGGTATTCGCGCGTCGCGGCTTGCGCCTCTCGGTTCAGGCGACCGGGTGCTGCGGGATGTCGGGGACGTACGGCCACGAGGCCCGCAATCTGGACACGTCGCGGACGATCTATGCGCAGTCGTGGGCCGCGCACGTCGATGCGCCGCAAGACGCAGGCGAAGCGCTCGCGACCGGGTATTCGTGCCGCAGCCAGGTGAAGCGCATGTCGGCACGGCAGGTGCGTCATCCGCTGCAAGCGCTGCTCGATCATGTGCGGGCGGCGGGGTGAGCGCCGATTAGCCCGGCGCGGCGTGGGGGGGTCGTGCCCGGCCTGCCGCGACGGGGACGTCGCCACCGGCCGCATCCGCGATGCAATTCACGTCCCGCACGCGTGAATCAAGAACTGCTGCAGCGCGGCGGCCGGCGCGCTCAACTGCGCGCCCTTCGCCCAGATCATCCCGGCGTCCATCTGCGGCACCGTGTCCAGGATCGGCCGCGCTTCGATCCGCTTGCCCTCGAGCGACCACGGCCGGAACACCATGTCGGACAACACGGTCACGCCGAACCCGTGCGCCACCAGCCCGCGCAACGCTTCCATCGAACGGGTGCGAAACGCGATGTTCGGCGCGATTCCCTTCTTTTTCCAGTAGCGCAGCGTCGACTGCTCGCCCTCGTCCACCGTGATCAGGATGTACGGATGCGCGGCGATGTCCTTCAGCGACGGCGCGTCGAGCTGCGCGAGCGGATGCGTCGGCGCGACCCACAGCTGGCGCCGAGAGCGGATCAGCACCTGGCTGCCGAACCGGCTCAGCTTGTCGACGTTCGACAGCAGCACCACGCCGATGTCGACGTCGCCGTCGAGCACCGCCCGTTCGCTGTCGGCCCGCTCCATGTCGCGCAGGTCGAACTCGATGAACGGATAGGTCGCACGAAAGCGCGCGAGCAGTTCCGGCAGGAAATAGCCGAGCACCGTGTACGACGCGGCGATGCGCACGGTGCCGCGCATGTCGTGCGAGCGGAACGGCGGCTTGTGCGCGGCATCGCGCGCGGCGTCGAGCACGCGGCGCGCATGGTTGTAGAAATCCTGGCCGTCGGGCGTGAGCGCGACGCCCTGCGGCAACCGTTCGAAGAGCCGTGTGCCGAGCCCGTGTTCGAGCGCCAGCACCGCGTTGGTGATCGCCGATTGCGACACGTGTTCGTTGGCCGCCGCCATCGAAAACTGGCCGGTCTGGGCGGCCGCCGCGAAGTAGCGCAATTGCCGGAGCGTGAGATCGAATGCCATCTGATTTTCGGATACCAGGATTGTCTATTTGTGATTTTACGATAGCAATTCGGCTTCCTATACTGCGCTGAAAAATCACGATTCCCCCGGAGACACGTCCTGCCATGAACGCGCCAGACCCCGCTGTTGCGTCCCTTTCCCCGGCCGACACGGCCGTCCCGCCCGCCGAGCCGGTTTCGCTCGACGACAAGTACACGCTCGAAAAGGGCCGCGTCTACATCAGCGGCACGCAGGCCCTGGTGCGTCTGCCGATGCTGCAGAAGGCGCGCGATCGGAAGGCGGGCCTCAATACGGCCGGCTTCGTCTCCGGCTATCGCGGTTCGCCGCTCGGCGCGCTCGATCAGTCGCTATGGAAAGCGAAACGGCACCTGCAGGCGAACGACATCGTGTTCCAGCCCGGCGTGAATGAGGATCTCGCCGCGACGGCCGTGTGGGGCACGCAGCAGATCAACCTGTGGCCGGGCGCGACGCGCGACGGCGTGTTCGGCATGTGGTACGGCAAGGGCCCGGGCGTCGACCGCACCGGTGACGTGTTCAAGCACGCGAACTCCGCCGGCAGCGATGCGCGCGGCGGCGTGCTGGTGCTCGCGGGCGACGACCACGCGGCGAAGTCGTCGTCGGTCGCGCACCAGTCGGAGCATGCGTTCATCGCGGCGGGAATTCCGGTGCTCTATCCGGCCAACGTGCAGGAATACCTGGACTATGGGCTGCACGGCTGGGCGATGAGCCGCTACTCGGGCCTGTGGGTCGCGATGAAGTGCGTGACGGACGTGATCGAATCGACGGCATCGATCGACCTCGATCCGGACCGGGTGGAGATCGTCACGCCGACCGATTACACGGTGCCGCAGGGTGGCCTCAATATTCGCTGGCCGGATGCGCCGCTCGCGCAGGAAGCACGGCTGCTCGACGAGAAGTGGTACGCGGCGCTCGCGTACGTGCGCGCGAACCGGCTGAACCGCATCGTGATCGATTCGCCGACGCCGCGCATCGGCATCATCACGGCGGGCAAGGCATATCTCGACGTGCGCCAGGCGCTGAGCGACCTCGGCCTCGACGACGAAACCTGCGCGACGATCGGCCTGCGCGTGCTCAAGGTCGGCTGCGTGTGGCCGCTCGACGCGCAGGACGCGCGCGCGTTCGCGACGGGCCTGGAGGAAATCCTCGTCGTCGAGGAAAAGCGCCAGATTCTCGAATATGCGCTGAAGGAAGAGCTGTACAACTGGCGCGAGGACGTGCGTCCGAAGATCTACGGCAAATTCGACGAACGCGACAACGAAGGCGGTGAATGGTCGGTGCCGCGCGGCGACTGGCTGCTGCCCGCGCACTACGAGCTGTCGCCGGCGCTGATCGCGAAGGCGATCGCGCGTCGCGTCTCGCGTGCGGACCTGCCCGACGACGTGCGCGCGCGCATGCTCGCGCGCGTCGCGATCATCGATGCGAAGGAGCGCGACGCGGCGAAGCCGCGCGTGTCCGTCGAGCGCAAGCCGTGGTTCTGCTCGGGCTGTCCGCACAATACGTCGACGAACGTGCCGGAAGGCTCGCGCGCGCTGGCCGGGATCGGTTGCCACTACATGTCGATGTGGATGGACCGCAAGACCGAGACGTTCAGCCAGATGGGCGGCGAGGGCGTCGCCTGGCTTGGCCAGATGCACTTTTCCGGCGACAAGCACGTGTTCGTGAATCTCGGCGACGGCACCTACTTCCATTCGGGCCTGCTCGCGATCCGCGCGGCGATCGCGTCGAACGCGAACATCACGTACAAGATCCTCTACAACGATGCGGTCGCGATGACGGGCGGCCAGCCGGTCGACGGCGTGCTGACCGTGCCGCAGATCGCGCACCAGGTCAGCGCGGAAGGCGCGCAGCGCATCGTGATCGTGACGGACGAGCCGGAAAAGTACGACGCGGGTGTCGCACTGCCCGCGGGCGTCGACGTGCATCATCGCGACAGGCTGGATTCGGTTCAGCGGATGCTGCGCGACGTCGCGGGCACGACGGTGCTGATCTACGACCAGACCTGCGCGACCGAAAAGCGCCGCCGCCGCAAGCGCGGCGCGTACCCCGATCCGGCCCGCCGCGCGTTCATCAACGACGCCGTGTGCGAAGGCTGCGGCGACTGTTCGGTGCAGTCGAACTGCCTGTCGGTCGAACCGCTCGACACGCTGCTCGGCACGAAGCGCAAGATCAACCAGTCGTCGTGCAACAAGGATTTCTCCTGCGTGAAGGGCTTTTGCCCCAGCTTCGTGATGGCCGAGGGCGCGCAGTTGCGCAAGCCCGCGGCGGCGCGCGGCGGCAGCGCGGCCGCGTTCGACTTCGATGCGTTGCCGATGCCGGCGTTGCCGGCGCTCGCGGGTGCGTACGGGATACTCGTGACGGGCGTCGGCGGCACGGGCGTCGTGACGATCGGCGGCCTGATCGGCATGGCCGCGCATCTCGAACGCAAGGGCGTCACGGTGCTCGACATGGCCGGTCTCGCGCAGAAGGGCGGCGCGGTCCTGAGCCATGTGCAGATCGCGGCGACGCCCGATGCGCTGCACGCGACGCGCATCGCGACCGGCGAAGCGCGGCTCGTGATCGGGTGCGACGCGATCGTGTCGGCATCGAACGACGTGCTGTCGCGCACCCGGCATGGCGTGACGGTCGCCGCGATCAACAGCGGCGCGACGCCGACCGCGGAATTCGTCAAGAATCCGAAATGGACGTTCCCTGGCACGCAGACCGAGAACGAACTGCGCGACAGCATCGGCGACGGGTGCGCGTTCATCGACGCGAACAAGCTCGCGCTCGCGCTGCTGGGCGACTCGATCTACAGCAATCCGCTGCTGCTCGGCTTCGCGTGGCAGAAGGGCTGGCTGCCGCTCGAACTGACGAGCCTGCTGCGCGCGATCGAACTCAATGGCGTGTCGGTCGAGAAGAATCGGCAAGCGTTCGCGCTGGGGCGCTACATCGCGCATCACGGCGCGGCCGCGGTCCAGCCGGCGATCGAGCCCGTCGCCGCGCCGCGGCAAACCGTGGTGCGGATGCCCGAATCGCTCGACACGCTGATCGGCGCGCGGCAGGCGTTGCTGGCCGCGTACCAGAACGACGCGTATGCGCGGCGCTATCGCGACGTGATCGAGCGCATCCGGGCGAAGGAGGCCGTGATCACGGGCGATGCGGCGCTCCCGCTCACGCGCGCGGTTGCCGCCAACCTGGCGAAGCTCATGGCGTACAAGGACGAATACGAAGTCGCGCGCCTGTATGCCGATCCGGCTTACCTGGAGAAGCTGCGTCAGCAGTTCGACGGCGTGCCGGGGCGCGACTACACGCTGAACTTCTATCTTGCGCCGCCGCTGCTGGCGAAGCGCGATGAACACGGGCACCTGCAGAAGAAGCGCTTCGGCCCGTGGATCCTGCCGGCCTTCCGGGTGCTGGCGAAACTGAAGGGGCTGCGCGGCACGGCGTTCGACGTATTCGGGCACACGGCCGAACGGCGCGACGAACGCCGGCTGATTGCCGACTACATCGCGCTCGTCGACGAGTTCTGCGCGACGCTCGATGCGGAGCGTCTGCCGGTCGCGCTGCAACTCGCCGGCCTGCCCGACGATATTCGGGGCTTCGGCCACGTGAAGGCGCGCAACATGGCGGCTGCGGAGCAGAAACGGGCGCGGTTGCTGCAAACGTATCGGACGCCGATGCGATCGGCCGCCGTCGCGTGACGTGCGTGGCGGCGCGTGCGGCTTCGTTTCAGGCCGGGCTCGCCGTCAGTGGCAATGCGGGCGGATGGGCGCGACGCGTGGTGCGCGATCGCAGCGCGGCAGCGCGGCCGGTCGGCCGGTCGGCCGCGGCGGTTCACGAATCGCCGTTGCGGCGCTTCGGGACACGCGGCCGCGGCTTGGCCGCCGCCGCCGGAAACGCGCCGACGCCGCGCGGCCGTTTCGGCTCGATCGCCGTATTGCCGATCACGTGCCGGAAATCGATCTCGTGCGCGGCGAGCGCGCCGATGAGGGTCGCGATGACCGCGAGGTGGGACGGGACGGTGCCCTTGCTCGAATAGTTCGTGATGGAGCTTTCGTTCATCCGGATCAGCCGGGCGAATTCCCGCGCCGTCAACTGCGCTTTCTTCAACTCCTGTTGAAATTCCGCATACGCCATCGCACACATGTCGCTTCGTCTCCGCAAAACTTGAATCGGCTCCGCGCGGCGCCGGTGCCGACGGGTGGCGTTCCCGTCGGGCCGGCGTCGCGAGGCGTTACATCTTCACCTGGTCGAGGAAGGTCTTCTTGCCGCTCTTGTAGCCGTAGATCGAGATGATCCCGTGCGTCAGGTCGCCCTTCGCGTCGAAGGTCGTCGTGCCGATCACGCCTTCATACTTCGTCGACGGCATCGCGGCGAGGATCTTCGCCGGGTCCGTCGAGTTCGCGCGCTTCATCGCGTCGACCGCGATGTAGACCGCGTCGTACGCGAACGGCGCATCGAACTTGATGCCCTGGTTGAAGCGCTTCTGGTACTTGGCGAGGAACGCCGCGCCGCCCGGCATCTTCTCGAGCGCAGCGCCTGCCTGCGAGCACAGCACGTTGTCGGCCGCCGGGCCGGCCAGCTCGGCCAGCGAGTCGGTGCACACGCCGTCGCCGGACAGGATCTTCGCGCGCAGGCCGAGCTGCTTCGCCTGCTTCGCGAGCGGGCCGCCGGTGGCATCCATGCCGCCGTACATGATCGCGTCCGGGTTCTCGCCCTTGACCTTCGTGAGAATCGCGCGGAAGTCGACCGCCTTGTCGTTGGTCGCGTCGTGCGACAGCACCTTCAGGCCGAGCGCCTTTGCCTTCTTCTCGAACTCGTTCGCGAGGCCCTGGCCGTACACGGTCGAATCGTCGATCACCGCGACGCTTTTCACGCCCTTCGACTGCGCGTAGCTCGCGAGTGCCGGACCTTGCTGCGCGTCGGTCGCGACCACGCGGTAGGTGGTCTTGAAGCCCTGCTGCGTATAGGTCGGGTTCGTCGCCGACGGCGAGATCTGCACGATGCCGGCGTCGCTGTAGATCTTCGAGGCCGGAATCGACGTGCCCGAGTTCAGGTGGCCGATGACGGCGACGACCTTGTCGTCGACCAGCTTCTGCGCGACCTGCGTGGCCTGGCGCGGGTCGGCCGCGTCATCCTGCGCGTCGAGCTGCAGCGTGATCTTCTTGCCGCCGATCGTCAGGCCCTTCGCATTGATTTCCTCGACCGCGAGGCGCGCACCGTTCTCGTTGTCCTTGCCCAGGTGCGAAATGCCGCCCGTCGTCGGTTCGACGCTGCCGATCTTCACGACCTGGTCGGCCATCGCGCCCGACGCGGCCGTGAAGGCGGCGGCGGCCAGTGCGACGGTGATCAGGGGTTTGCAGCGCATGCCGACAGTGCTTCGTTCCATCTGCCATCTCCGTTGATTGATAGTTCTAGTGCCGTCCGGTGGGCCGCGCGCCCTTGTGAGGCGGTGGGCGTGCCGGACGAGTCTTCACGACCCTTGAAGGGTTCGGCTTGCATGTCGCCGGGCCGTGCCCAGGGCGAGCGGGCGCTTTCGTCTGACGACACGCAATTCGTATGAATATATCCGAACGCGTGTGCGCCCGCTGCGGCGAATTGCGTAACCTTGCGCAAAAATGTGAGGCGATATTGCTCCGATTATTCGACCGGCCCGCTACCGATGGCCATGGACAGTGCGGTGCAATCAATCGCGAACTGTTCGGTCGATTTGTCTGCACACTTTTTGGCGGCGTTCGACCTCGCGGCGTTGGATGGGCGACGCGCCGGATCGGCTTCGGTGTCGACCGCGCAACTAACGGTCGAGTTCGCCGGCCTCCGCGAACTGGCGCGCGCGGCCGATGCCGCACACGTCACCGGGTGCCCCGCAGCCGGTAGCCGACGCCGCGCATCACCTCCGGCATCCCGGACGCGCCGGCGCATTCGAGCTTCTTGCGCAGCCGGCTGACATGGCTGTCGACGGTGCGCTCCAGCGCATCGATGTCGGCGAGGCACGCGTCGATCAATTCGCTGCGCGTGAACACGCGGCTCGGCGAGCCGGCCAGGTGGGCGAGCAGCCGGAACTCGGTCAGCGTCAGCGAGACGCTGGTTGCCCCGGTGTCCGTGCGGACCCTGGCCAGATAGCTTTGCGTGTCGATTTCAAGGTTGCCGACCTTGATGAAGCGGCCCGGCGCGGCCGTTTCGAAGCGGCGCAGGATCGCCCGGATGCGCGCGACCACCTCGGCCGGATTGAACGGCTTCGCGATGTAGTCGTCCGCGCCGAAACGCAGCCCCTGCAAGCGATCGATCTCGCGGTCGAGCGCGGTGACGACGACGACGGGCGTGTCGCACCGGCGTCGCAGTTCGACCAGCACGGCCCAACCGTCCTTGCGCGGCATCCTGATGTCGAGCAGGACCAGGTCGGGTTTCAGCACGGGTTGCACGTCGAGTACGGCTTGACCGTGACCGACCCGGTAGGTGCGAAAGCCGTCGTGAGCGAGATAGGCGTCGAGTATCTCGGCGATTTCCGGGTCGTCTTCGGCAATGAGTATCAAGGGGTTCATCGGTTTCGCGAGAAGTGAGCGTGACCTGTCGGAGGGCCGGCGGCGCGGCACGTGCGCCGCCGGCATGCGCCGCGCCGTTCGAGCGTCGCGAGCGGATCCCCGCGACGGCGCACGGCTCAGCGGTTCGCCACGCCGTCGGTGGGTGCCACGTCGGTGTCGACCAGCCCGCCGCCGAGCGCCTTGTAGAGCGCGACCGCGTTGCCCAGTTCGGCGTTGCGCAGATCCAGCAACGCCTGGCGCGACGCATACAGCTGGCGCTGCGAGTCGAGCAGTTCCAGCCGATCCTCGATGCCGGCGCGATAGCGCAGGTTCACCAGGTCGGTGCGGCGCTCCGCGCTCCTGACGACCTGCGCCTGCGCGTCGAGCTGGCGGCTGAAGGTTTCGCGCCCGGCGAGACCGTCGGCCACTTCGCGGAACGCGGCCTGGATCGCGCGCTCGTACTCGGCGACGGCACTCGACTTGCGCACCTCGGCCACGCGCAACTCGGCGCGCAGCCGCCCGCCCTCGAAGATCGGCACGGTGACTTGCGGCGCGAAGGCCCAGGTCCGATGATCGCCGGCGAACAGGTTGCCGAGCCCCGGGCTGAGGAAGCCGATCGTCGAGGTCAGCGACAGGCGCGGGAAGAACGCCGCGCGCGCCGCGCCGATGTCGGCGTTGGCGGCGGCGAGATTCTGCTCGGCCTGCTGGATGTCCGGCCGGCGGTACAGCAATTCGGACGGCAGGCCGGCCGGCAGTTGCGTCAGCACCGGCTGGCGCTCCAGCGACAGCGGCTCGGGCAGATCCTTCGGCAGTTCGGTGCCGACCAGCCGCCGCAACGCGTTGCGCGCCTGCTCGACGGCGCGCGAGCGCGCCTCCAGATCGGCGGTGGCGCTCGCGACCTGGCCTTCGGCCTGCGCGATGTCCACGCCGCTTGCCTGGTCCGCGAGCTTGAGCCGGCGCGCGAGATCCAGCGACTGCTGCCAGTCGTTCAGCGTGCGTGCCGACAGCGCGCGCTGTTCCTGCGCGAGCCGCTCGGCGAAGTACGCGTTGGCGACCGCGCCGACGAGCGAGATCTGCACCGCGCGGCGGCCGTGATCGGTCGCGAGATAGCGGGCGAACGCCGCATCGGACAGCGACTTCACGCGGCCGAACAGGTCGATCTCGAACGCGCTGATGCCGACGTTGACGCCGTACTGCGTCTGCATCGACTCGGGCACCGGCGGGTTCATGTCGGCGTTGGCCGGCGTGCGCTGGCGCGTGAAGCTCGCGCCGGCGCCGATCGACGGCAGGCGCGCGGAACGCTGGATGCCGTACTGCGCTTCGGCGGCCTGGACGTTCAGCGCGGCCACGCGCAGGTCGCGGTTGTTGTCGAGCGCGAGCTCGATCAGGCGCTGCAGCCGGCGGTCGCCGAACATCGTGCGCCAGCCGAGATCCGCCGCGTTCGCGCGCAGGTCGGCCGCGGCCGCGGTCGTGTAGGCGGTCGGCACCGGCATGGCGGGCCGGACCAGCGTCGGCGCCATCGAACAGGCCGACAGCGCGAGGGCGGCGGAAACCGCCACGGAAAGAATCGGCAATCGCATGGCATCAACCTTCTTGTTCGTGGGTCAGCGGGGCGGGCTTCGTGCCGGATGCGCGCCATGCCGCAAGGCGTTCCTGGATGCTCATCACGAACACGAAGAACACCGGGACGAAGAAAATGGCCAGCACGGTGGCGGTCACCATGCCACCGAACACGCCGGTGCCGATCGCGTGCTGGGTTTCGGCGCTGGCGCCGGTCGCGATCACGAGCGGCACCACGCCGAGCCCGAACGCGAGCGACGTCATCAGGATCGGCCGCAGGCGCAGCTTCGCCGCTTGCACGGCGGCCTCGATCAGCCCCTTGCCTTCCTCGCGCAGCTGCTTCGCGAATTCCACGATCAGGATCGCGTTCTTCGCCGACAGGCCGATCACGGTGATCATCCCGACCTTGAAGAACACGTCGTTCGGCAAGCCGCGCAAGATCACCGCGCCGAGCGCGCCGACCAGGCCGAGCGGCACCACCAGCATCACCGACAGCGGAATCGACCAGCTCTCGTAGAGCGCCGCCAGCACCAGGAACACGACGACCATCGACAGCGCCATCAGCATCGGCGCCTGCGACGCCGACTCACGCTCCTGCAGCGACTGGCCGGTCCACGCCACCGTGAAGCCTGGCGGCAGCTGCGCGGCGAGGCGCTCCATCTCGGCCATCGCCGCGCCGCTGGAGTAGCCGGGTGCCGAACCGCCGGAGATACGCGCGGACGGATAGCCCTGGAAGCGCACCATCTGCAGCGGCGTTTCCGACCAGACCGGCCGCACCACTTCGGACAACGGCACCATGCCGCCGGCCGCGTTGCGCACGTAGAGCTTCATCACGTTGTCGATCTGCATGCGTGCCGGCGCGTCGGCCTGGATGATCACCTGCTGCATGCGGCCCGCGTTCGGGAAGTCGTTCACGTAGGTCGAACCCATCGCGGCCGACAGCGTGTCGCTGATGGTCGTGAACGACACGCCGAGCGCTTCGGCCTTCTCGCGGTCGATGTCCAGCTTCACGCTCGTGCCGGCCGGCAGGCTGTCCGGATAGACACCGGTCACCACCTTGCTGTGCGCGGCCAGTTCGAGCAGTTTCGCCTCCGCCGCCTGCAGCGCTGCGTCGCCCTGGTTCGCGCGATCCTGCAGGCGCATCGTGAAGCCGGAACTGGTGCCCAGCCCGTCGATCGCCGGCGGCAACAGGCTCATGACCGTGCCTTCGGTCACACCGCCCATCGCTGCCTGCGCGCGCGTCGCTTCTTCCAGCGTGGACGACCCTCCGCGCTTGTCCCAGTCCTTGAGCACCGCGTAGTTCAGTGCCGCGTTGGAGCCGAGGCCGGAGAAGCCGTAGCCGATGATGGAGATGCTCGACTCGATCGCCGGACGCGACGCGAGCTGCTTCTCGAGGGCCCTGACCACGTCGCCGGTGCGCTCGACGGTGGCATCCGCCGGCAGCAGGAAGCCGGTCATGAAGTAACCCTGGTCCTCCTCGGGCAGGAACGACGACGGCAGCACGCGGAAGCCGAATACCAGTGCGGCCGAAATCGCGACGAACACCAGCATCACGCGGCCGGTGCGGCCGACCAGCCGGCCGACGCGGGTCTCGTACCATGCCGTCAGGCGATCGAAGCGGCGATTGAACCAGCCGAAGAAGCCGCGCTTCTCGTGGTGCCCGTGCTCGACCGGCTTGAGCATCGTCGCGCACAGGGCCGGCGTCAGCGTCAGCGCGAGCAGGGCCGAGAACATGATCGACACGGCCATCGACAATGTGAACTGCTGATAGATCACGCCGACCGAGCCGCTCGACATCGCCATCGGGAGGAACACGGCGGTCAGCACCAGCGTGATGCCGACGATCGCGCCGGTGATTTCCTTCATTGCCTTGATCGTCGCGTCCTTCGGCGACAGGCCTTCTTCCACCATCAGGCGTTCGACGTTCTCGACGACGACGATCGCATCGTCGACGATGATGCCGATCGCGAGCACCATGCCGAACATCGTCAGCACGTTGATCGAGAAGCCCGTCATCAGCATGACCGTGAAGGTCCCGAGCATCGCGACCGGCGCGACGATCGCGGGGATCAGCGTGTAGCGCACGTTCTGCAGGAACAGGTACATCACGAGGAACACGAGCACCATCGCTTCGAGCAGCGTGTGAATCACCTTCTCGATCGAGATCTTCACGAGCGGCGCGGTATCGAACGGGATCGAGTAGGTCATGCCGGCCGGCATGGTCCTGGCGATCATGTCCAGTTGCGCGCGCACGGCCTCCGCGGTCTTCACCGCGTTGGCGCCCGGCGCCAGCTGCACGCCGGCGAAGGTGGCGGGCTTGCCGTTCTCGCTGTTGACGAAGGTGAACGCCTGCGGGCCCAGTGCGACCCGCGCGACATCGCCGAGCACGACCTTCGAGCCGTTCGCATTCGCGCGCAGCACGATCTTCGCGAACTGCTCCGGCGTCGTGAGCTGGCCTTGCGCGGTGAGCGGCACCGTCACGCGCTGGCCCGGCAGCGCGGGCGCCGCGCCGAGACTGCCCGGCGCGATCTGCACGTTCTGCTGGCTGACGGCCGTCGTCAGGTCGTTCATCGACAGGCCGTAGGTGATCAGTTTCCGCGGATCGACCCAGATGCGCATCGCCTGTTCGGAGCCGAACAGCTGCACCTTGCCGACGCCTTCGACGCGTCGCAGGTCCTCGACGACGTTGCGCGCCATGTAGTCGGCGAGTGCGTTTTCGTCGTAGCGGCCGCTGTCGGACTTGAGGCCGACGAACAGCAGGAAGCCCGTTGCGGCCGACTGCACGATCACGCCGTTTTGCCGTACGACGGGCGGCAGGCGCGGTTCGACCGACTTGAGCTTGTTCTGCACTTCGACCTGCGCCATCGCCGAATCGGTACCGGGCTTGAAGGTGGCGGTGATCTGTGCCTGGCCGGAGGTATCCGCCGACGATTCGAAATACAGCAGGTTCCGTACGCCCGACAGCTCACGCTCGATGAGGCTCAGCACGCTGTCGCTCATCGTCTGCGGCGTGGCGCCGGGGTAGGTCGCGGTGATGGTGACGGTGGGCGGCGCGACCGACGGATAGCGCGCGACCGGCAGTTCTGGGATGGCGATCAGGCCCAGCAGGATGATGAAGAGGGCGATCACCCACGCGAAGACCGGGCGCCGGATGAAGAATTGGGACATGGCTGGAGGCTCCCGTGACTCAGCGCGACGAAGCGGTCGTGACCGCGTCGGGCGCCTTCCATGCAGTCGCCGTGACGGCCGCGCCGTCGCTCAGGCGCTCCATCCCTTCGACGACGATCTTCTGGCCGGCCTGCAGGCCCGACTTGATGCGGTAGTGGCGGTTCGTCAGCTCGCCCACCTCGACGGCCTTCAGGTGCGCATGGCTGTTCGCGTCGAGCACCCAGACCTGCGGCTTGCCGCCCGCGCGCACGATCGCCTGTTGCGGCACCGTGAGCGCGTTGTCGTAGTGCGCGCGCGGGATGCGGGCGCGCACGTACATGCCCGGCAGCAGCTCGCGCTTCGGGTTGTCGACCAGCACGCGCACCAGCACGTCGCCGGTGCCCGGATCGACGTTGACGCCCGAGAACAGCATGCGGCCGCGCACGTCGTAGCGCGAATCGTCGTCGCGCAGCACGTCGACCGGCAGCCCGTTACCCGCGGTGTCGGGCCGTGCGGCAAGTGCGCCGCGCAGCGAGTCGAGCGACGCGGCCGGCTGGCGCACGTCCACGTAGACCTGGTCGATCTGCTGGATGCGCGCCATCGGCTGGCTGTCGCCGCTCGCCACCAGCGCGCCCTCGGTCACGAGCGCCTGATCGATGCGGCCGGTGATCGGCGCCTCGACGGTCGCGAACTTCAGGTCGAGCTGGCGGCGGGCAAGCGTCGCGCGGGCCTGCGCGACGTCGGCGGCGGCCTGGTCGCGTTGCGACACCGAGTCGTCGTAGACCTGCCGGCTGATCGCGTCGGCCTCGACCAGCGGCTTGAGACGCGCGGTCTGCACCTTCGCGCGCTCGAGCGCGGCCTGCGCGCGCTGCAGCGACGCGGCGGACGTGTCCATGTCGGCCTTGAACGGCGCCGGATTGATCTGGAACAGCGGCTGGCCCGCGCGGACCTCCGTGCCTTGCTCGAACAGCCGCCGTTGCACGATGCCGCTGACCTGCGGCCGGATCTCGGCGATCCGGACGGCCGCGACGCGGCCCGGCAGGTCTTCGGTCAGGTCGAGGCGCGATCCGGCCACGGTCATCGCCGCCACCGGCGTGGCCGGTGCGGCGGCCTGCTGTTCGGCGGGCCCGCAACCCGCCAGCACGGCCGCCGCCAGCGCTGCGACGGCGCCGTAGCCGCATCGTTTCTGATTCTTCATGTTGACTCCTTGGGACGCAGGCACTCGATGGCCCGCATGTTCGGTGCGCAGTCTGGGGGCGTCCGATGGAGTTATTTGTGCGGAAAGATGGAGGTTCGATGGAGCGGTGAAAGGAACGGCGCGTCATCCGATTCATGCAACTAACGGTCAAATCCGGCCGCGTTGGCGAATGGGTGCCGGCCGCGCCGCCGCGACGATGACGACGAACGGATGTTCACGTGGAGAGGGTGCGGCGTCGCGAGATGTTAACATCGATGTTTCGGCCAACCCGTGGCGCACGCCGCACCGCGTCGGGATGAGCGGGGTGCCGGCGCATTCGCGCAGCTGCGGCTGTTCGCGCGGCAGGGCTGGCTGGAACACGAAACGCCCGCGTTGCGCATCGAGCTCGGCATCGCGCTTCGCAACGTGAATGTCACCGGCCGCGAAGCGGATCCGTCGATCCGGTACGGGCGCGGCAACGGGCGTCCGCTCGAGCGCCGCGCGTGCTCGACCTGGGATGGCGGATCGTCGACAATGCGTCCGCGGAAAATCACGAGATCCGGCAGATAAGCGAAAATCGACGGTTTGCAGCCGTTCGAATGCAAAGGGAATGAAGGAATGAATAGACCAGACAAGTCGTCGAAAGCGCGTGCGGCGCTCGACCAGCTGTTTTCGGGCATGGCGCCCGCGGACGCGCAGCAGCGCGCGTCGCGTCCGGGCAATCCGTTCGAAGCGGCAGGCGACCCCGCCGGCGCCGACGGCCGGGTCGAAGTCACGCTGTCGACGCGAATCCAGTTGCGCGGCTATCCGGGCGCGGATGCGTTCATGAAGCGCATGGCCGAAGCCTGGGGCCTCACGTGGGGCCCGTACGACGCCGTGCGGGCGACGGCGACGCTGCCGCCCGGCTGGCGCTCGCGCCGGTTGCCGGAAGTCACGCAGATCGTCGACGAGCGCGACGTGCTGCGCGCGGAAAGCAGCCTGCAGGGCGGCGAGATGTCGTATCTGAAAGTGCATCCGCGCTATTACATCGATGCGCGCAAGGGGTTCGGCTGGCGCAAGTCGTCGAAGACGTCCGACGATCCGGATCTCGACGGTCCCGACTGGAACTGCTACGTGATGGACCGGGAGAAGTCCGTCGAAGTGCACGAGCTGACGACGTCGTCGTTGAAGGCCGACATGGACAACGCGCGTGCGACGTTGCTGAAATGGCTCGACGAGCACTACCCGAGGCATCGCGATCCGTTCGCGTACTGGACGGACTGCGAACGTCCGTTGTAAGTCCGCACGGCACGCTGCCATCGCGGAGGTTGGCACTTGAAGCACAACGGTCCGGTCGCGATTCTCTGGGCGGCGTTCGGCGCGGCGGTCGGCTCGACCGTCATCGAGCTGATGCTCTGGCCGCTCGCCGGTGAAGACGCGATTCACAACCTGCTGCGCGACGCGCGCCTGACGGCCGCCATCGTGATGGGGCGATCCGTGCTCGACTCGTCCGCAGGTTTCGATCCGGCGATCATGGGGGTGGCGACGCTGGTGCATGCGGCGCTGTCGCTCGTCTATGCGGCCGTGCTGGCGAAGCTGATCCGCAACCTGTCCCGCGCTGCCGCGCTGCTCGCGGGCGGCGCGTTCGGACTCTTTCTCTACGGCGTCAACCTGCACGCGTTCACCGCGATCTTTCCGTGGTTCGTGCCGGTGCGCGGCGCGATCACGCTGGTGGCCCATCTGGTCTTCGGCGTGAGCGCGGCGGGCGTCTACGGTCTCGTCCGGCGCGCGCCGCGTGCCTGAGCGCCGGCGGTTTCCGCGTCGCCCATGCGCATCCCGACCCCTGGAATAACCCGGCGTGCACTATCGTTTAATGGTCGGGTGACCCTATACGAAGCGGGCGCCCCCAGCGGCGCGAAGGGTCGAATGATCGGGGGCAAACTTGCAGGAGCCGATCATGGGCAACTTGTTTCGGTTCGGCGTCGGCGCCGTCTGTCTCGGGTGGGCAGTGTCCGTCCTGGCGCAAACGTATGACGACTCGATGGACGAAGGCGCGCGTTGCCGGGCGGTCGTCGCGCAGGCGGAAATCGACGGCACGGAACAACAGATCGTCGGACGCGCGTGCCGTCGGAGCGACGGCTCCTGGCAGATGGAGCAAAGCCCGGACGGCAGCATCGTGTGGTATCCGGACACCGGGTATCCGTACGACGACCCGTGGTATTGGGGGCCGGCGGTGTTCGTCGGCACGGGCGCGAGTTTCGTCTTCATCGACCGTTTCCATCATCACCATCACTTCGACCACTTCGGTCACTTCGGTCACTTCAACGGCGTCGTGCATGGCGGCATCGGCGTGCCGATGGGCGGGGGCTTTCACCATGGCCCGACCTTCGTCGGCGGGGAGCACGGCGTCGGCGGCGGCATGCGACGGCATTAAGCCGGCGCATACGGTGCACACGGCGCGGCGGACGCACACCGCAGTGCGCGTCCGCCGGGGCATCGCGATGTGACGAACGCCGTCAGAACTTGTGGCGAATCCCGACGATCGCGAGTTCCTGCGTATCGGTGCCCGAGTTCGCGCCATACGAGCCGACCGACGCCGCGGCCTTCACGATCGCGCCGCTCGCGTTCAGCGTATTGCCGCTCGCCTTCTGGTAGCCGAACAGCGCATACAGGTCGGTGCGTTTCGACAGCGCGTAGTCGGCGCCGAGGTTCACCTGGTTGTAGTGCGCGGAGGCCGGGCCCGTCAGCGACGTGTAGTTGTAGCCGACGCCCGCGCGCAGCGCCGGCGTGAACTGCCAGTTGAAGAACGCCGAGCCGTTGTTGAACTTCGCGTTCTGCGTGAAGGCCGACAGCGTGTCCGCGCCGTACTGCGTGTTCGAATACGCGAGGCCGAAGGTCGCCGGCCCGGCCACGTACTGGCCGGCCACGCGCACGATCTGGATCGACTTCGCGCTCGAGAAGCCCTGGTTGATCACGGTGTTGAACAGCGTGTCCGAGCTGCTCGACCACGCGCGCACGCCGCTTGCGACCGTCGAGCCGCCGTTCGCGAAGAAGTACCCGGCGCCGAGCGACAGCGGGCCGTTCGCGTAGCTCAGGCCGACGCTGTAGGTGCGGCCGCTGCCGGTCGCGCCGGCGACGCCGCCGAAGCCGTACAGCGCGGCGAACTGGAAGCCGGAGATCAGCGGGCTCGTGTATTTCACCGAATTGCTGACGCGCAGGCTGTTGTCGTAGTTGTCGAGGTCGCCCGGCGTCGCGAACACGCCGCCGAAGTAGTTGTCCTCGGTGAGGCCCTGCACGAGATCGACGACCGGATCGTACTGGCGGCCGAGCGTCACGGTGCCGTAGGTGCTGCTCGCGAGGCCGACGACGGCCTTGCGGCCGAATTCGCGCTGGCCCTGGCCGAGCGCGCCGGTGCCGAGGTTGAAGCCGTTCTCGAGCTGGAACAGCGCGGACAGCCCGCTGCCGAGATCCTCGATGCCGCGCAGCCCCCAGCGGCTGCCCGACAGGTTGCCGCTGCTGAACTTGACGAGGTTCGACGCGTTGCTGCCGTTGGCGTTCTGCACGTTGTGCACGTACGCGATGCCCGCATCGGCGATGCCGTACAGCGTGACGCTGCTTTGCGCGTGCGCGCCGGCGGCATAGAGCGAGGCCGGAACGGCGAGCAGTGCGAATGACCGGATTCGTTGCATTGTTGGATTTCCCCGTTGGTCGATAGGTCTGACGAGTCGGTGAACGATACGGATGGCGCATCGTCGAGGGAACCAATAAATTGTCGAATCGTTATGAGGCGGCGCGGCGATGGATGCGCGCGCAACGGATTGACGGCCGGCGCGCGGCTAACCCGCGCATCGTGGCACGCGCGTCGCGCGATCCGGCGCCCACAGGTCAGTGGCGATCGTCGCCCGACAGGTGCAGCCGCGGCTGCGCAGCGTTCAACGCATCGTCCGCTTCCGGCGGCCACGGAAAAATCCCGTCCCGGCCGGGCCACGGCAGCGGGACGCACGGGGAGTCGTCGTTGCCGTAGAACCGGCGGTTCCAGCCGAGATGAACTTCGTCGTGAGCTTTCGCCAGTGCCACGCCTGCCGCATCCGGAACTGGCGGGGTTTCTCGGCGCAATTCGTGATGAAATGCGACAGCGGCGACCGGATTGAAACGGCCGAATTTCGATCCCGCGATTGCCTGCGGCGCCCGCCTCGCACCCGTTGTTGGTACGATCGCGCGTATCGTCGTATCGTCCACGCCGGCGTCTGGCCGCCGGCGCGGCCATCTTCGGGAGAAGCGGTTCATGTTGCAGGCGTTCGCGGTCTTGCTGACCTTCCAGTGTCTCGGCGAAGGGGTGTCCTATCTGTTCGGCCTGCCGGTGCCGGGCCCGGTGATCGGCATGCTGCTGCTGTTCGGCTTCGTGATGCTGCGTCCGCAGGTGGCCGACGCGATCGAGCCGACCGCGCTCGAACTGCTGCGCCATCTGTCGCTGCTGTTCGTGCCGGCCGGCGTCGGCATCATGGTGTCGGCCGACCGCGTGCGCGGCGATGCGCTCGCGGTCGTCGTCGCGCTGGCGGTGAGCACGACGCTCGCGATCGCGGTGACGGCGCTCGTCACGCGCGCGTTGCTGCGGCGCCAGCGGCGCGCGGACGGCGCGGCGGAGGGCACGCAATGACGGCCTTCCCGAAACTCGGCGCGATCTGGGTCTATCTCGCCGCGACCCCGCTGCTCGGCCTGACGATCACGCTGATCGCGTACCTGATCGCGCAGGCCGTCTACGCGCGGGCGCGCTTCAACCCGCTCGCGAACCCGGTGCTGATCGCGGTCGCGCTGATCGTCGTCCTGCTGACGATCACGCATACGCCGTATCCGACGTATTTCGAGGGCGCGCAGTTCGTCCACTTCCTGCTCGGCCCGGCGACCGTCGCGCTGGCGCTGCCGCTGTATCGCCAGTGGTCGAAGCTGCGGCGCACCGCGGTGCCGCTGCTCGTCGGGCTGCTGGCCGGGTCGCTGACCGCGATCGTGTCGGCGGTCGGCATCGCCGCGCTGTTCGGCGCGTCGCACCAGACGATCGCGTCGCTCGCGCCGAAATCCGCGACCACGCCGATCGCGATGGCCGTCGCGCAGGCGATCGGCGGGATTCCGTCGCTGACGGCGGTGCTGGTGATCTCGACCGGGATTTTCGGTGCCGTGTGCGCGCGCGGAATCCTGAACGCGCTGCGGATCGAGGAGCCGGCCGTGCGCGGCTTCGCGCTCGGTGTCGCGTCGCACGGGATCGGCACCGCGCGCGCGTTCCAGGTCAGCGAGGAGGCCGGTGCGTTCGCGGGCCTCGGGATGGGGCTGAACGGCGTGCTGACCGCATTCGTCGTGCCGATCCTGCTGCCGGTGCTGTCGCGCTGGATCTGAATGGCGCCGCGCACCGCGAACCGGGCGCGGGCGCGGGCGGCGCGCGATGCTATCGGTTTCCCTGATGGCCGCGTGGCGCGCGCTGTCCGGCCGGGCGCCGGCCGTGTACGTATCGCTGCCGTTATCGGGAGAATTCAGGAACCGGCACGGACATTTGTGCAGCGATGGGCTAACGTTGCATCGGCGCCGTCTTCGCACGCCGACGTCCGTCGCGTGCGCGCCGGCGTTCGACCCACAACCAACAATCGACAAGGAGATCCGGCCATGACGAAGTCTCGCGTGGTTTCGGTGGCAGTGGCAGTAACGGCGTCGTTCGGTCTGCTGTTGACCGCCGCGCCGGCGGCATACGCGCAGGATCCGGCGTCCGCACCGACGCAGAAGCAGCTCGACAAGGCGCAGAAGAAGGCCGCCCGCAAGGCCGCCCGTGCGCGCCACGCGAAGGACCTGAAGGCGATCGGCACGGGCACCGGCTACCGGCTGACCAACGACCAGAGCAACTATCCGCAGAACGCGGCGCAGAAGCCGCCCGCGACGAAGGCGGCACCGGCGCCCGCGCCCGCCGCACCGGCATCGGGCCAGTAACGGCCGGCGTTCGCGCCATGACAAACGGCGCCGGGTCGACCCGGCGCCGTTTGTCTTGATGCGTCCCGCGCAGGCGGCACGCGCCGCGGCCCCGGCTTCACGGGACGCGCGGCACCCGCGTTACGACGCGAGCTTCGCGGCCAGCTCCGCGACGTGCTTGCCCTGGTAGCGTGCGATGTCGAGTTCGTTCGCGCTCGGCTGACGGCTGCCGTCCGCGCCCGCGAGGGTGGTCGCGCCGTACGGCGTGCCGCCCGTGATTTCATTCATGTTGACGAGCCCGCTGCATGCATAGGGCACGCCGACGATCACCATCCCGTGGTGCAGCAGCGTGGTGTGGAACGACGTGATGGTCGTTTCCTGGCCGCCGTGTTGCGTGCCGGTCGACGCGAACACGCTGCCGATCTTGCCGACGAGCGCGCCCTTCATCCACAGGCCGCCGGTCTGGTCGAGGAACGTGCGCATCTGGCCGGCCATGTTGCCGAAGCGGGTCGGCGTGCCGAAGATGATCGCGTCGTAGCCCGCGAGTTCGTCCACGGTGGCGACGGGCGCGGCCTGGTCGACCTTGACGCCGACGGCCTTGGCCTGGTCGACGGGGATGGTTTCCGGCACGCGCTTGAGCGTGACCTCGACGCCGGGCACCGATTGCGCGCCTTCGGCGACGTGCTGCGCCATCGTTTCGACGTGCCCGTAGGACGAGTAGTAAAGGACGAGTACCTTGGCCATGTTGCGAATCTCCGATTAAGAAGGCCCCGCATTCAGCGGGGCCGGATTTTCCGAACGGACGTTATGCCCACTCGGCAGTCACTTCGACCGGACGCAGGTCGAATACCAACACTTCGGCATCCTTGCCATCTGCGAAGGTCAGCGCCTGCTCGCCGCGGATGCGCGCGCCGTCGCCTTCGCCGAACGCCACGCCGTTGACCGTCACGCTGCCGCGTGCGACATGCACGTAGGCGAAGCGGTTCGCGGCCAGTTCGAGCGTGGCGCGCTCGTCGCCGTCGAACAGGCCTGCGTAGATGCGCGTGTCCTGCCGGATCGTCAGCGAACCGCCGTTACCGTCGGGCGACACGATCGGCGCGAACTTGCCGCGCTTGTCGGCTGCCGTGATATTGGTCTGCTGATAGCGCGGCGGCGCACCCTTCTCGGCCGGCCCGACCCAGATCTGCAGGAAGTGGACGGGCGCCTGTTGCGAGTGGTTGAACTCGCTGTGACGCACGCCGGTGCCCGCGCTCATCAGCTGGACGTCGCCCGGCACGATCACCGAACCGGTGCCCATCGAATCCTTGTGCTCCAGCGCACCTTCGAGCACGTACGACAGGATTTCCATGTCGCGGTGCGGGTGCGTGCCGAAGCCACCGCCCGGCGCGACGCGGTCGTCGTTGATCACCAGCAGGTCGGAGAAGCCGACTTGCTTCGGGTCATAGTAGTTCGCGAAAGAAAACGTATGACGGGAGCTGAGCCAGCCATGCTCGGCACGGCCACGTTGGTTTGCTGCACGAGTCTCGATCATGATGTTGTCCTTGATGTCGCCGGACCTCGAAAGTGGGCCCGGCCGTTCGTTGAGAGGAATCTTAGGTCAATCTATTTGACAAATAAATGGCTGTATAGATAATGACTGTCACTCCAAGGTGGACAATATGGAACTCAACGACCTGAGGATCTTCGTCGCGACCGTCGATGCGGGCAGCTTCACGGCCGCGGCCGACCAGCTGATGCTGTCCAAGCAGTTCGTGAGCCGGCGCACGATGGCGCTCGAGGCGTCGCTGGGCGTGCGCCTCCTGCACCGGAACACGCGCAATCTCGCGGTCACGGAGTCGGGGCTGGAGTTCTATGCGCGCGCGCAGCGGATCCTGGCGGAGGTGGCCGACGCCGAACAGGCGATGTCGGTGCGCAGCACCGAGCTGCACGGCTCGCTGAAGATCAGCGCGCCGCTGTCGTTCGGGATCACGCACGTGTCGCCGCTGATCGCCGAATTCCTGGCCGCGCATCCGGCCGTGCGGCTGAACCTCGACCTGACCGACCGGCGCGTCGACCTGATCGGCGAGGGCTTCGATCTGGTGCTGCGGATCGGCGCGCTCGAGGATTCGACGCTGATCGCGCGCCCGCTCGGCGCGTGGCGGATGGTCGCGTGCGCGAGCCCTGCGTACCTGAAGCGGCAGGGCCGGCCCGAGACCCCGGCCGATCTGGCCGGGCATACCTGCCTGATGTACGGGCGCGAGCGGCGGCTCGGCTGGGAATTCCGGATCGACGGCACGCCGCGCATGGTCGACGTGCAGGGCCCGCTCGTCGCGAACAACGGCGAAGTCGTGCGCGACGCGGCGATCGCCGGGCTCGGCATCGCGCTGCTGCCGTATTTCATCGTCGGCGCGGCGCTCGAAAGCGGCGCGCTCGTGCCGGTGCTCGACGCGTATGCGCCGTCGCCGCTCGCGCTGAACGCGGTGTTTCCGCAACATCGGGAAGGGTTCGTCACGCTGCGCACGTTCATCGGGTTTCTGGCGGAGCGGCTGGGCGGCGCCGTGCCGGCGTCGAAGGGCGGCGCGGCTCGACGGCGATAGCCAAGCGGGTGTGCGGTGAATGGCGGCGTCATCGCCACAAGTCTTGCGGAGAGGGTTGAGTCACGCGGCGCACGCGTGGCATGGTCCGGCGGCCGGAGCACGCGTGACGAACGGGTGCGGCTCGACGGCTGACGCCCGCGCGCGCCGCCGGCGTTCGCGAGCGTCGCCGTTACGGTGCAGAAGCCGTGTGGCCGGGCGACGCGAACGCATCGTGCGCGTGATCGGTGTGGATGGCGCGGTCGCTTCGGGTTACGCTTCGGCGGGTGCGGCATGCGTGCATGCCGCACCGGGCATTTCTCCCTCGAACGTTGCGGGCACGGCGTTTCCGCGGGCCCGCGCCCAGCGACATCCAGGCCATGACAATCCAGAACCGACCGAATGTTCGCGCCGGCGAGCGACGGCAGGCCGCGACGCCCGCACGCGGTGCACGGCGCTCGAAGCCGCAAATCCTCGCGGCGGCCGCATTGCTGGCGGCGTTGCCGATGGCCGCGCACGCGGCCGGCTTCGACTGCGCGAAGGCCGCATCGCCGACCGAAAAGACGATCTGCGCGGACACCGGACTGTCGACGCTCGACGGCCAGTTGGCGGCGGCGTGGCAGAAGGCGTTGGCGAAGGGTGGCGATACGGCCGCGCTGAAGGCCGCGCAACTGAAGTGGCTCAAGCAGCGCGACCGCTGCGGCAACGATGCCCCGTGCGTCGGCGATCGCTATCGCGAGCGGCTCGCGAGCCTGAACGGCGCGCCGCTGGCCGCCGACCGCTGGCAGCAGACGTGGTATCGCGACAGCGACAACCCGTCGTTCGGCGGCGTGCTGACCTTCACCGGCACGGCACCGCGTCTTCATTTCGAATTGAGCGGCAACAACGGCGCGAATACCGGCGGGCTCGACGGCGATATCGAACTGCACGGCGACCGCGGCACGTTTCGCCAGGACCAGTGCCGGCTCGACTTCAGCCGCAGGGCCGGACGTGTGCAGGTTGCGCAGCAGGGCAGCGATGCCGATTGCGGCGCCGGTGCGGGCGTGACGTATTCGGGCGCCTACGTGACGGCATCGAGCGCGCAGGCGAGTCCGGCGGCGGACCTCGTGACGCTGAAGGTGCTGACCGACGCGCGACAGAACGCGATCGCGCACACGCTGCTCGGCGCCGACTATCAGACGCTCGTCGACACGATCAACACCCGCGCGGACGAGAAGGATCTCGACGGCCTGAACGCCGGCGTGACGTCGTACTGGGTGCGCGGCATCGCGACGACGAACGCCGCGATCGTGATGCGCCGGGGTACCGATCTGTGGATCGGGCTGCTCGTGTTCGATGCGCATGACAAGGTGCGGATGCGCTATTACTCGAACGTGCCGGCGTGGAAAAAGACCCTGCCGAAGACCATTCGCGCATGGCACGACAATCTCGACAAGACCTATCCGGTTGACCTGATGTGACCGAGCGAACCGGCGCGCCGCCGCCCCGGCGTGCCCGCTGCCGGGACGCGTTTGTTACGTGACAATTGTCCACTATTTCGAGACAGCGAATCTTGTTTTGACGGATTGATGATTTACGGTGAGACAGTAGACTGCACACGTGCTTCGCCAGAACCGTTCCGCAGCGTGCCACGCAGGTGCGACTGGACGGATTCTTCGGCAGCGGGCCGACCGGCCTGCGGTTCGAACGTGCGAGGAGTGTTCGTTGTCGATTCGTGAGTTCGCGTTGCGGCGGACGTCGGCACCGAACGCATCAAATCGTTAAAAAGGGGTTTGCCATGCGTTACGTTTCGTTTGAGTCGAAGAAGGACGAGCTGCTGCTGGCCGCTCGGGTGCTGATGATGGCCCTGTTCGTGCTGTTCGGCTGGCAGAAGCTGGGCGGTTTCTCGGGCACGGTCGCGTACATGGCGTCGACGGGCGCACCGGCGCCGGAGCTGTCGGCGGTGATCGCGGTGGCGGTCGAGCTGGTTGGCGGCGCGCTGATCGCAGTCGGGTTCTATACGCGTCCGCTCGCGCTGGTGTTCGCGGTCTACACGTTGGCGACGGCGTTGATCGGCCATCGCTACTGGGCGCTGCAGGGCATGGACCAGTACCTCGCGATGATCAACTTCTACAAGAACATCAGCATCATCGGCGGGCTGCTGTTGCTCGCGGTCACCGGGCCGGGCCGGTATTCGTTCGACCGGAAGTAAGCGAGCACGACTCACTGAGTGTTGCACGACGGGCCCGGTGCGCTGGATGGCGCACCGGGCCTTGTCGTATCGGGTGCGCGTCGTCGACGTGCGCGCGAAATCGACATCGGCTGCCGGTTCTCGGTTAGATTGGGGCCCCTCATCCCTTTCATCGTTGGCTACCGTGTCGCACCCGACCATCCTCCTTATCGGCGCGTCCGGCCTGCTCGGCCGTGCGGTTGCCGCATCGCTGTCCCGCGAAGCGTCGCTGACGCTGGTCGCGACCATCCGGAACCCCGACACCGCCGGCGCACGGCAACTCGCGTTGTCGCCCGAAAACGTCGCGCGACTCGACGCGCTCGATCAGCCGGCGCTCGAACGGCTCTTCGACACCCGCCGGCCGGCCGCCGTGATCATGTGCGCGGCCGAGCGCCGCCCGGATGTCTGCGAACGCGATCCCGCGGCCGCGCGCGCGATCAACGTTGACGCACCGGCCCGCATCGGCGCGCTCGCCGCGCGTTACGGCGCGTGGACGCTCGGCATCTCCACCGACTACGTGTTCGACGGCAAGGCCGCACCGTACCGCGAGGACGCCGCGCCGAACCCGCTGAACGTCTACGGCCGGTCCAAGCTGGAAGGCGAGGCGGCATTGCTCGCCGCGTCGCCGCTTGCCTGCGTGCTGCGCCTGCCGTTGCTCTACGGCCCGATCGTCGACTGGCACGAGTCGGCCGTCACGAGCCTCGTGCCGGCAGTCGTCGCGTCGACGCGGCCGGGTGCCGACGCGGTCGGGATGGACGCGTGGGCGATCCGCTATCCGACCTACACCCCCGACGTCGCGGACGTCATCCGCGACCTGACGCTGCGTCATCTGGCCGGCTCGACCGTCACGGGTGTCTGCCATTGGTCAGGCGAGGAACCGATGACGAAGTACGACATCGCGCAGCGAATCGCGGCCGCGTTCGGCATCGATGCCGCGCTCGCGCGGATCGACACGCCGACCGATGCGACGCCGCGTCCGTACGACTGCCATCTGGATGCGGCGCGCGTGCGCGCGCTCGGGATCGATCATGCGACGCCGTTCGCGACGGGGCTGCAAGCCGTGTTGCGCGATGCGCCGCGGATGCCGTAAACGTGGCGCCCGCCGTGTTGCCGCATCGCGCGGCGGCAGTCATCGTCCGGGCATCGCAACAGCAACTGGCCGGCGTGGTCGTCAATCGTCATCCGAATCCGGCGCGCGATGAGTTCGATGTCCTGAAGGCCATCCTGAGCCACTGCATCCGCGCCGGCGTCGACATGCGCGAGCCGCCGGACACGGTTGCGCACTGCTATCATTCGCGCCATGCCGCGCCCGCACCAGGGGGCGGCGCCCGGCGGCGAGGCGGTCGCCGCCGACGGCTCGTCGCGCATTCGAGCGCGGCGCGCCACGCGTTGCGTGCCGATGCCGTCCGGTTTTCGACGATCGTGCTGCCTTCGGCAGGATTCGAAAACCGGGCTGGTCCGGGAAAACGATTCACGGATCGCAACACAGATTGGCGGAACTTCGTGATAGGTTCAGCCATCGGAGGTTGTTTGAATAAAAACATGCCCAAAAGAGGATGAATACATGACCCAGGCCCTGCAGGAACTCGAAGTACAACTTCGGGACCTGAACATCAAGCTGTCGGAAGCGAAGCAGAAGGAGAAGCAGGCCGCACTCGCGGCATTCAAGGAGCAGGTCGAACTGCTGGGCATCACGCAGCAGGAAGTGCTGAGCGCCCTCGGCTATATCGTCCAGCGCAAACGCAAGGCGCCTGCCAAGTATTACGATCCGACTACCGGCCGCTCATGGTCGGGCCGCGGCCCGCGACCGAAATGGCTCGAAGGCAAGGATCTCGATACGCTGCTCGTCGACCGCGAAGCCAAAACCTGGTGGCCCGGCGACGATCAGGGCTGATGCCGCACCGCGCCGGAACCGCTCCGGTGCCGTTCGATCCGCGCCGGCGGCAAGGCCGGCCACGCAACGTCCGCTTCAATCCGTTCTTTCGGTGTCCCGCCTGATGGCGGGATCGCCGGCTTCAGATTCTTTCAAGTCCATTACCGCGCGCTGNCGCGGCGCTTTTCGCCTGCGCACATTGGCCGGCCCGTCGGGCGCGGGAACAGGGAACAGGCCTTAGAATGTCGCCCGGACATTTCCGGCAGGGCACCATGGCAGCACACTTGAAATCTTCGGCACTCGGCGATCCGGCGGCGCCGCGCATCGAGCAGGTCGGGCCGTACGCGTGGAAGGCGCTGGCCGGCTCGGCGATCGGCTATGCGATGGACGGCTTCGACCTGCTGATTCTCGGCTTCATGCTGCCGGCGATCACCGCGGCCTTGCAGCTGACGCCCGGGCAGGGCGGCGCGCTCGTCACATGGACGCTGATCGGCGCCGTCGCGGGCGGCATTCTGTTCGGTGCGCTGAGCGACCGCTACGGCCGCGTGCGCGTGCTGACCTGGACGATCATGCTGTTCGCGGTCTTCACCGGCCTGTGCGCGTTCGCGCAGGGCTTCCGGGATCTGCTCGTGTACCGGACCATCGCGGGCATCGGTCTCGGTGGCGAGTTCGGGATCGGCATGGCGCTCGCGGCCGAAGCATGGCCGGCGAGCAAGCGGGCGCGGGTGTCGTGCTACGTCGCGCTCGGCTGGCAGGCCGGCGTGCTGCTCGCCGCGCTGCTGACGCCGCTCCTGTTGCGCCATGTCGGCTGGCGCGGGATGTTCCTGGTCGGCGTGCTGCCCGCGCTGCTCGCGTGGGTGCTGCGCAACCGGCTGCACGAGCCGGAAGTGTTCGTGCAGCGCGCGGCGCAGCCGCGGGCCAATGCGTTCCGGATGCTCGTTGCCGATGCCCGCACCGCGCGCACGAGTCTCGGCATCGTGATCCTGTGCTCGGTCCAGAACTTCGGCTACTACGGGATCATGATCTGGCTGCCGACCTTCCTGTCGAAACAGATGGGCTTTTCGCTGACGAAGTCGGGGCTGTGGACGGCGGCGACCGTCGTCGGGATGATGATCGGCGTGTGGGTGTTCGGGCAGCTCGCCGATCGCATCGGCCGCAAGCCGACGTTCCTGCTGTACCAGCTCGGCGCGGTCGCGACGGTCACCGCCTATGCGCGCCTGTCGGACCCGATGGCGATGCTGTGGGCCGGCGCGCTGATGGGGATGTTCGTCAACGGGATGGTGGGCGGCTACGGGACGCTGATGTCCGAAGGTTATCCGACGGCCGCGCGCGCGACCGCGCAGAACGTGCTGTGGAACATCGGCCGCGCGGTCGGCGGCTTCGGGCCGGTGGTGGTCGGCGCGGTGGCCGCGCACGACTCGTTCCAGACGGCGATCGCGCTGCTCGCCGGTCTCTATGTGCTCGACATGATCGCGACGCTGTTCCTGATCCCCGAGCTCAAGGGCGTCGAACTCGAATGACGCGGCGCGGTGCCCGGCCGGCGTCGCGGAGGTCGGCGCGCGTCGTGCGGAAAGGCGCGTCCGGTCGTCACGCGACCCGAATCCCGAGATTCCCGATCAGCATCGCGGCCTGATGGCGCGCTTCGTCGAGCGTCGCGTGCGGCACGCGGGGTTGCGGTTCGAACGGCTGCCGGATGCGTGAGCCTGGCGCGCGGCGCAGGCGCGGCGTGCGTATCGCGATTGTCCACGATCCGTGCGGAACGCATCCATGATCGGGCGGATTATCCGCGGCCGGCTTTCCGGCATCCTGTCGTCCATGCGTTGCGTGCGGGCTTGCCCAGGCCGGCCCCGCGCGACGATCGAACCCACGGATGCAACGAAACGGAGAACCAACCATGAGCAGGACATTCAGGATCGCCGCGATCGCGGGCGACGGCATCGGCCAGGAAGTGATGCCGGAAGGCGTGCGCGTGCTGCAGGCCGCGTGCGCGAAGTTCGGCCTGAACCTCGAGTTCACGCACTTCGAATGGGCGAGCTGCGACTACTACCTGCAGCACGGCAAGATGATGCCGGACGACTGGTTCGACACGCTGCGCGGCTACGACGCGATCTACTTCGGCGCGGTCGGCTGGCCCGACAAGGTGCCCGATCACATCTCGCTGTGGGGCTCGCTGCTGAAGTTCCGCCGCGAATTCGACCAGTACGTGAACCTGCGGCCGGTGCGGCTGCTGCCGGGCGTGCCGTGCCCGCTCGCGAACCGCAAGCCCGGTGACATCGATTTCTACGTGGTGCGCGAGAACACCGAAGGCGAATACACGTCGGTCGGCGGCAAGATGTTCGAAGGCACCGAGCGCGAATTCGTGCTGCAGGAATCGGTGTTCACGCGCCACGGCGTCGACCGCATCCTCAAGTACGCATTCGAGCTCGCGAACACGCGGCCGCGCAAGAAGCTGACGGCGGCGACCAAGTCGAACGGGATCGCGGTCAGCATGCCGTACTGGGACGAGCGCGTCGCGGCGGTTGCGGCCGGCTATCCCGATATCGCGTGGGACAAGCAGCACATCGACATCCTGTCCGCGCGTTTCGTGCTGCAGCCGGACCGCTTCGACGTGGTCGTCGCGTCGAACCTGTTCGGCGACATCCTGTCGGATCTCGGCCCCGCCTGCACGGGCACGATCGGCCTGGCCGCGTCGGCGAACCTGAATCCGGAACGCACGTTCCCGTCGCTGTTCGAACCGGTGCATGGCTCGGCGCCCGACATCTTCGGCAAGAACATCGCGAACCCGATCGCGATGATCTGGTCCGGCGCGATGATGCTGGATTTCCTCGGCGACGGCGATGCGCGCTTCAACGACGCGCACGACGCGATCATGCGCGCGATCGAGACGGTGCTGGTGAATGGGCCGCGCACGCCGGACATGGGCGGCACGGCCGATACGACGGCGGTCGGCCAGGCGGTGGCCGCGGCGCTTTGATGTCGCGGGGTTGACGCTGCGCCCGCCCGCCGCGCGCAAGCAGCACGAGGCGCGCGGTCGGGCAGCCAGGCAGCCGGACCGCCGCGCGTCGTCAGTGCGGCGTGACCGCGGCGGACGGCTGCGCGGCGAACGCCATCGCATCGGCCGGCTCCGCCGCGCGGCACACGGCCGTGACGCGCACGCCGCCGCCTGCTTCGTCGGCGCGCGCATGCCCTTGTTCGAGCAGCAGCCGGACCATCCCGTCCGGCAGCAGCGCGCGGTACAGCGCGCGATATTCGCCGCGGCGCGCGATCGCTTCCTGCAGCGTGGCGTCGCGCGCCGCGCGGTCGTCCGGATGCACGCGGGCCTGCAGGTCCGCATGATGGCGCGGCGCATCGGCGACCGCGATCCCGAACAGCCGGCACCATTCGTCGGACACGCTCACCTCATCCGCTTCATGCCGCCACTGCCACGCGCCGCGTCCGGCCAGGCGCTCGGCGTCGGCCAGCAGCGCGATGCGCGCGCGCAGTTCCTGTTCCACCGCCTTGCGCGCGCTGATGTCGATCGTCGTGCCGATCATCCGCGTCGGCCGGCCCGCGTCGTCGACGAGCGTCGCGGTGCGCGACTCGATCCAGCGCACCCGGCCGTCGGGCAGCACGATCCGGAATTCCCACACATACGGCTCGCGCGCATCGACCGCTTCGCGCAGCGCACGGCTGTTGAGCCAGCTGCGCTCGTCGGGGTGCAGGATTTCCCAGAATTCCTCGTTGCTGTGGATTTCGCGGCCGTACAGGTTCACGCAGTTGTCGGAATAGATCAGCTCGTCGGAGACGAGATTCCATTCCCACGTGACGATGCCGGCCACTTCCTGCGCATGCTTCATCCGCGCTTCGCTCGACACGATCTCGGCCGTATAGCGGCGGCGCAGGTCGGTCATCGGCAGTTCCGTCTGCGCGCCGAGGCCGAGATCCTTGACTGCGTCGTCGCCGTAGCGCAGCCACACCCAGTTGACGTCGAGGAACGCGGCCAGCTTGCGCAGGTTCGAATAGTCGATCTCGCCGCCGCGCGTCCACTTGTGCACGGCCGGCCGCGAGATGCCGACGACGTCGGCGACCTGTTGCAGGCTCAGCTTCTTGTGCTCGAGCAGCACCTTGAGACGGAACGCGAACGTATCCTCGGACATCCATTCCTCTTTCTGACGACGGCGCGCGGCCAAACGAACAAGGGCGGCAGCGCCCACGGCGCGCGTGGTGCGGGCCGCGGGCGCTGCCGCCGCGTCGGGACAGAGGCGCGCCGGGGGTTCCCTGTATCCGCCGTAGTTTAACGGATACGGCGCGAGGAAAATTTACAGGTCGATCACGAGCCGCGGCGTGCGCGCACGGGACACGCACAGCAGGATGGTGTTCTGCGCGGCCTTTTCGTCGTCGTCGAGATACTGGTCGCGGTGATCGGCCTCGCCTTCGAGAATCGCGACCTCGCAGGTGCCGCACACGCCTTCGCGACACAACGATTCGATCTGCACGCCGGCGCGCTCGATCGCCTGCAGGATCGTCATGTCCTCGGGCACCTCGAGCTCGATCCCCGAGCGCGCGAGCACGACCGTGAAGGCCTGGCCGGCGGTGTCGGTCGCGGCGAACTGTTCGGCGTGAAGCTGCGCCTTCGGCCAGCCGAGCAGCGCGGCGTTCGCATAGACGGCGTCGTTCAGGCCCTGCGGCCCGCACACGTAGACGTGCGCGTCGGCCGGCAGCGACTTGAACAGGCGCAGCAGGTCGAGGCGCTGGCCGAGGCTGTCGACGTACGTATGCACATTGGCCGCATGCGGGCCGGCGTGCAGCTCGTCGACGAACGCGCCGTGCTCGGGGCTGCGGTACGCGTAATGCAGTTCGAGCTCGACGTCGCCGCCAGGCGCATGCTCGGCGAGCTGCGCGAGGAACGGCGTGATGCCGATGCCGCCCGCGATGAACACGTGGCGGCGCGCGCCGTGCGCGAGCGCGAACAGGTTCGCGGGGGAGCCGATCGCGAGCCGCGTGCCGACGCCGACGTGGTCGTGCATGAACGCCGAGCCGCCGCGCGACGCTTCCTCGCGGCGCACCGCGATCTGGTACTGGCGCGTATCGCGCGGCGAGCCGAGCAGCGAATACGCATTGTGGTGCCACTGCTCGCCGTGCTGCATCGACACGAGCACGTGCGCGCCGCCGCTGAACGGCGGCAATGGCGCGCCGTCGGGCAGCGCGAGCGTGAAGCGCTTGATCAGCGGGGTCAGGGTGTCGACGGCGACGACGTCGACGGTGATCGATTCACGGGCGTTCATGGGGCTTCCTTTGCCGGCGGCGCGCAGGTCGACAAGCGCGCGGCGCGGCGGGTATCGCTGGGGTCGTTCGGTCGTTGGCAAACCGCGGCGCGCGGGCCGCAGCCCGCCGCGCGCGCGAAACGGAATCAGGCGCTCAGGCCGCCCATGCACAGGTATTTGATCGACAGGAAATCGTCGATCCCGTACTTGGATCCTTCGCGTCCGATGCCGGACTGCTTGACGCCGCCGAACGGCGCCACTTCGTTCGAGATCAGGCCGCTGTTGATGCCGACGATCCCGTATTCGAGCTGCTCGGCGACGCGCCACACGCGGCCGATGTCGCGGCTGTAGAAATACGCGGCGAGCCCGTAGATCGAATCGTTCGCGAGGCGCACGACTTCGTCGTCGCTCGTGAAGCGCACGACCGGCGCGACGGGCCCGAAGATTTCCTCGGTCAGCACGGCCATCCCAGGCTTCGCATCGGCGAGCACGGTCGGCGCGTAGAAGTTGCCGCCGCGTGCATGCGGCGTGCCGCCGACCAGCACGCGCGCGCCGCCCGCGACCGCGTCGCGCACGAGGCCGTCGACCTTGTCGCGCGCGGCCTCGTTGATCAGCGGCCCGATGTTGACGTCGGCGTCGAAGCCGTCGCCGACCTTGAACGCCGCCACGCGCGCCGCGAAGCGGCGGCAGAACTCGTCGTACACCGAGTCGTGCACGAAGAAGCGGTTCGCGCACACGCAGGTCTGGCCCGCGTTGCGGTACTTCGACTGCAGCGCGCCTTCGACCGCGCGATCGAGATCGGCATCGTCGAACACGATGAACGGCGCGTTGCCGCCGAGCTCGAGCGACATCTTCTTGACGGTGTCCGAGCACTGGCGCATCAGCAGCCGGCCGACCTCGGTCGACCCGGTGAACGTGAGCTTCTTCACGAGCGGGCTCGACGTCATTTCCGCGCCGATCTCGCGCGACTTGCCGGTCACGACGTTGACGACGCCGGGCGGAATGCCCGCTTGCTCGGCGAGCGCCGCGAGCGCGAACGCGGACAGCGGCGTCTCGTTGGCCGGCTTGATCACGATCGTGCAGCCGGCGGCGAGCGCGGGCGCGGCCTTGCGGGTGATCATCGCCGCCGGGAAATTCCACGGCGTGATCGCCGCGCACACGCCGACCGGTTCCTTCGTCACGACGAGGCGCTGATCGGGATTCGGGCTCGGGATCACGTCGCCGTCGATCCGCTTGGCCTGCTCGGCGAACCATTCGACGAACGACGCGGCGTACGCGATCTCGCCGCGCGCTTCCGCGAGCGGCTTGCCCTGTTCGCGCGTCATCAGCACCGCGAGGTCTTCCTGGCGCGCCATGATCAGCTCGAACCAGTTGCGCAACAGGCGCGCGCGCTCCTTCGCGGTGGTCTTGCGCCAACTCGCGAACGCGGTGTGCGCGGCGTCGATGGCGGCGCGCGTCTCGGCCGCGCCCATGTTCGGCACGCGCGCGATCAGTTCGCCCGTCGACGGGTTGGTGACGTCGAGCACGGCGCCGTCGTCGGCCCCGCGCCACGCGCCGGCGATGGTTGCCTGCTCACGCAGCAGGCCCGGTTGTTGAAGGGAAGTCATGTTCGGTGTCGTCCTGGAGCGAAAGGTCAGTCCTGATACTTCTGCGCGAGCAGGTGGTGGAAGTGTGCGATGCCGTGCTCGCTGATGCCGCTGCGGCGCTGGTCGACCATGATCCGGCCCTGGCCGCGATAGCCGCGCGACTTCAGCCCCTTCTGCACGCTCTCGACGAGGCGCAGGTCTTCCGGGCGGAACACGTTGCGGTACCACTCGATCAGGTTCTTCTGGTAGTCGGTCAGCTCTTCGTTCAGGAAGTAGATGTCGTAGTGCTGCAGCGTGACTTCCGCGTTGACCGGGAATTCATAGATCACGGTCATGAAGTCGGCGCCCGGCGGCACGTTGAACATCGTGCACGGCCACGCCCAGAAGCCCTGGAAGCTCGGGTCCTTCACGGACGGATCGAGCTTGAACGAGCGCTCGGACGAGCGCGCGTGGCCGAACTGCACCGTCCAGTTGCCGTGCAGCGTGTGGTCGTACTGGTCGATCTTCACCGAGTCGGAGAAGCCGGGATGCGCGGGGCCGCAGTGATAGCACTCGAGGTAGTTGTCGACGATCGACTTCCAGTTCGCGGGCGTGTCGGACACGAAGCGCGCGGCGAGCTTCAGGTCGTCGATCACCGGGCACGCGGCGCGCAGGCGGTCCTGCATGCCGGGCAGTTGCGCCTCGACGGTGCCGGCGTCCGGGTTCAGGTTGATGAAGATGAAGCCCGCGTATTCCTCGACCTTGACCGGCACGAGGCTCGAATTTTCCTTGTCGAACGCCTGCACGTGATCGCAGTTGTTCGCATGCGCGAGCGCGCCGTCGAGCTTGAACGCCCACGCGTGGTACGGGCACGTAATCACGTTCTTCGCCTTGCCGCTGCCTTCGAGCAGCTGGTGGCCACGGTGCGGGCATACGTTGTAGAACGCGCGCAGCACCTTGTCCTTGCCGCGCACGATCAGGATGTTCTCGCCGATCACTTCGCGCGTCACATATTGATTGGCCTCGGCCAGCTCGCTGCGGTGCGCGACGCAGATCCACGTGTCGGCGAAGATCTTCTCCTCCTCGGCCTTGAACACTTCCTGCGACGTGTAATAGGTCTTCGGGATCGTCCAGGCGAGTTCCGGGTTCGAGCAGAAATCGGCCGGCAGGTTCGGCAGCTTGGGCTTCTGATGGAATTCGATCGGCAGGTAGGTCATGGCGTCGGGGCGATTGGATCGCGGTTACGGTGTATTGAAATTAACTGATGGTTACGTTAAAACTAACAGTTAACACAATATAGGAGATCTGCGCCTCGATTGGGATCAGGGTTATCCCGATATTCGCAACAGACAGCGGATGCCGATGGCGGAATTTGTCTGATCGTTGCTGAAAATCACAAATCTGCGTAATTTAGAGATGCGTCAATAGGCGAATGCGCTAGTACGGGCGACACGATGAACTGCGTACCATTGTTAACTGGTAGTTCATTGTTAACTGAAAGTAACGTTGCCGGTGTCCGATGATCGGTCGTGCTGCTGCCGGGCTTGCATCCGGCGGCGGCGCGGCGCGTGACCGCCGCCGTCAGACGCAATGGAGGAGACATGAGACAGCAAGCAGTGGCCGACGCCATCTCGATGGACGAGGGGCGGGGCAAATCGCGTATCGAGGCGCGTTCGATCGACTACGTGCCGCTCGCGGAGCGGCGCGGCAAGGCATGGCATCTGTGGCCGGTCTGGTTTACCGGCGACGCGAACCTCGCGACGATCGCGTGCGGCGCGATCGGCGTCAGCATGGGCGGGAATCTGTTGTGGAGCGCGATCGCGGTGTTGATCGGCAACCTGCTCGGCACGTTCTTCATGGCGTTCCATTCGAGCCAGGGCCCGCAGCTCGGCCTGCCGCAGATGATCCAGTCGCGCCCGCAGTTCGGCTACATGGGGGCGCTGCTCGTGTGGGTCGTCGCGCTCGTCACGTACATCGGCTACAACTCGTTCAACCAGCTGATGGCCGGCCAGACCGCGCACCACCTGCTCGGCACCGAGCCGCACGTCAGCTATATCGTGTTCACCGCGATCGCCGTGGGCCTCGCGGTGTTCGGCTACGACCTGATCCACAAGGCGCAGCGCTGGCTCGCGATCGCGCTGCTGATCGCGTTGACGGTGTTCAGCGTCGGCATTTGCGTGAAAGTGCCGTTCCCGGCCGAGCAACTGTCGTTCGCGGGCTTCAAGGCGACGCCGTTCCTCGTGCAGCTGTTCGCGGCCGCCGCGTATCAGCTGTCGTGGTCGATCTACGTGTCGGACTACTCGCGCTACCTGCCGCCGACGACCGGTGTGCGCGCAACCTTCTGGTGGACCTTCACGGGCGCGCTGATCGGCGGCGCGTGGATGATGCTGGTCGGCACCGCCGCGGCCGCGCTGAATTCGAAGATCGAGATCGCCGATGCCGTGCAGCGTGCGGGCGACGCGATCCATCCGGGCTTCGGGTCGGTCACGCTGCTGCTGTCGCTGCTCGGGCTGCTCGCGATCACGGGGCTGAACTTCTACGGCGCGTCGCTGACGCTGCTGAGCATCACCGATTCGTTCCGGCCGCTGAAGTCGAGCGCGGGCAAGCGCGTCGCGAGCCTGCTGATCGTCGCGTTCGTCGCGACCTCGCTCGCGTTCGCGGCGTCGGACAACTTCATGGGCAAGTTCGGCGACTTCCTCGGCATCCTCGGCTACCTGTTCACGCCGTGGACCGCGATCAACCTGGTCGACTTCTTCTTCGTGCGGCACACGCACTACTCGGTGCGCGAGATCTTCAATCCGCGCGGCATCTACGGCCGCTGGAACTGGCGCGGCCTGACCGCGTATGCGGTCGGTTTCGTCGCGATGATCCCGTTCTTCAAGACCGAGATGTATTCGGGCCCCGTCGCCCGCGCGCTCGGCGGCACCGACATCGCGATGCTGATCGGCCTGCCGGTCGCCGCGCTCGTCTATCTGTGGGCGTGCCGTTCGCTCGATACCGAAGCGGAACGCAAGCTCGTCGAAGCGGCCGATCGCGGGTTGAACTGATCGTGAGCCATGCTGAGCGATGTGTCGACGAAGCGCTGCGTGAGTCGTTGAGACGGGCGCCAAGGTCGATCGCGGCGGTGCGCCGTTGCATGCAGCGCTGCGACGGTGTCGGCCAGCCCGCTTCGGCCGGAGCCACTCGATGAACGAGACGAGTGCGATGCCGGAGCTCGGCGACCTGCGCGTGTTCTGCATGGTCGCGCGCAAGGCGAGCTTCAGCGCGGCGGCCGATGCGCTGGCGATGTCGTCGTCGTATGTGAGCAAGCGGGTCGGGATGCTCGAGTCGAGCCTTGGCATCCGCCTGCTGCACCGGTCGACGCGCCGCGTGTCGGTGACGGATGCCGGCGAGCGCGTGGTCGTGTGGGCCGAGAAGATTCTCGACGACGTCGAGCATCTGGTCGAGGACGTCTCGACGACGCGTCGCGTGCCGCGCGGCACGCTGCGCGTGTCGAGCAGCTTCGGCTTCGGCCGCAACGTCGTCGCGCCGGCCATTGCCGAGCTGTCGGATCAGTATCCGCAGCTCAACGTGCGGCTCGAACTGTTCGACCGGCTCGTCGACGTCGCGGCCGAGGGCTTCGACGTCGACGTGCGGATCGGCGACGAGATCGCCGGTCACCTGATCGCGAAGCAGCTCGCGACCAACCATCGCGTGCTGTGCGCGTCGCCGGACTATCTGGCGCGGCATGGCACGCCGAAGCAGGTCGGCGATCTCGCGTCGCACGCGTGTCTCGCGATCAAGGAGCGCGACCATCCGTTCGGCGTGTGGCGGCTCGACGCGCGCGGCGAGACGGTGTCCGTGCAGGTGAGCGGGCCGTTGTCGAGCAATCACGGCGAGGTGGCCGTGCAATGGGCGCTGGCCGGGCGCGGGATCGTGCTGCGCTCGATCTGGGACGTGCAGCCGCTGATCGACGCGGGCCGGCTGCAGCGCGTGCTGCCGGGCGTCACGCAGCCGGCCAACGTATGGGCCGTGTATCCGGCGCGGCTCGCGCAATCCGCGAAGGTGCGCGCGTGCGTCAATTTCCTGAAGGAGAAGCTCGGCGGGTGAGGCCGGCTCGCGCACGGCCTGGGCGGCGAGCGCGAGACGCCGGTTTGGGGCGCTTTCGGGCATCATGCGCTTGCACCGGCCCGTCGAGCAGCAGGGTCGTGCCAGGCCTTGCGCCTGCCACCGATCCGGAGAACCGCCCCCCAAGCGTTCGAATCCCTTTCGTCTGCGTCACGCCCGCCTGCTCGCCGCGCTGACGCTCGTCACCACCGCCGTCGCCGCGCACGCGGCCGACTGGATCGCGTCCGGCAACGACGGCAAGTACCAGCGCGTCGACGGGCACGACATCTATCTCGCGTCGCCGCCCGCCGTCGTTACGGACGCAGCAGGTCGAAACCGCCGAACACGACCACACCGCTGAGCGCGATCATCGCGACCGAATGCTGGCCGAAATAGAGAATCGCGGCCGCGAGCCACGTGGTCAGGCAGAAGGCGCCGATGCGGGCCATCGTGAATTCCTCGAAATGCGGGGTGAAGGGCGTGCGCCGAAGTTGTCGCGCGCCGTGTCGATGCGGGTGCGAGGCACGCGCGACCGCGGCGCCGGACGGCATCGCGTGTCGCGCGCGACCGGGCGTGTGCCGGGGCGGGGGTGTCCGCGAGGTCTTGCCGGCAGCAGGCGGCGTGCGCCGCAGCCGGCCAGCCGGCGATTTTACCAGCGTGGAGCGGGAGTCATTCTGGCCCCTTCGTGACAATCAGTGCCCTGCCCGCGAGATGCCGTGCGGCAAGCGCTGCGCGGGCGCGCACGTGCCGCGTGCAAGGCCGGGCTAAAGTTTTATCGGACAAATACCGTAAACGAGTTGCAAGGTATTTCCCCGTTCAACCGACCCGAATGGCTCCTTCATTACGGACCGACACGATGCAGATCGATCTCAATTCCGCCGCCCCAACCCCGCTTGCGACCGGCAATGCGACCGCGAACCCGTCCGGCGCCGGCGTCGGCGTCGGGGCCGCTTCAACGGGCTCGGCCGCCGGGTCGTCGCCGACCGGCGGCGCAACCAGGACGTCGGCGCGCGGCGCCGCGCCGGCAGGCGACACGGGGCAGACGCTCGGCGCATCGGGATCCTCGGCCGCGGATCCCGCGGTCGCGCAGTTGAAGCAACTCATCGAGCGCTTGCAGAAACAGCTCGCGCAGCTGCAGCAGCAGATGGCGGCAGCCGCGCAGCACGCGAAGAACGATCCGGCCGCCGCGATCGAGCAGCAGTCGCTGAGCGCGGAAGCCAGCTCGATTTCCGCCGCGTTGTCGATGGCGATCGCGCAGCTCGCGCAGGCCATCGAGAAGGCGGGCGGCTCGACGTCCGGCGGGCTGGTGTCGACGCGGGCCTGATGGTCCGCACGACGCCGCGTCGCGGCGTCACCCCGCGCATTGCGAGCGCGGGCTCGTCTCGATCGAAGGGGTCGCGATGCTCGCGTTTCTCGACCGGTTGCCGGACGGATATCCGCGTGGCCGGTTCGTGTCCGCATAAGATTTTCTTTAGGCTCGTGCAACATATCGTCGATTGTTCGCGAGCGGCTGGCGGCGGATAGTCCTGCTTCGGCAGGCCGGCTGCCGCGCCCTGCACGCGGCGCGCCGACAGCCGTTGTTCACGCAACCATCCGGAAATCGAAGGAACCGTACCCATGCGCTTCAACGCGATCCGCATCGCCGCGACCCTGTGCGTCGCCGCGTGCGCCGCCGCCACGGCCGGCCGCGCGGCCGCCGCCACGCAGGACGAGATTCACGACACCGTGACGCGCCACGTCGCGCCCTTGATGAAGCAGTTCGCGATTCCCGGCATGGCGATCGGCATCGTCGCCGACGGCAAGCCCTACGTGTTCGACTACGGCGTGATGTCGACGCAAACCGGCCGGCCCGTGACCGGCGACACGCTGTTCGAGATCGGTTCCGTCAGCAAGACGCTGACCGCGACGCTCGCCTCCGACGCGCAGGAGAGCGGCGAGCTGTCGCTGTCGGATCCGGCAGGGAAGTACCTGCCCGCGCTGCAGGGCAAGCCGTTCGGCGGCGTGACGCTGCTCGAGCTCGGCACGCACACGCCGGGCGGGATGCCGTTGCAGGTGCCCGACAGCATCCGCGACGATGCGGCCTTGACGCGTTATCTCGACGCGTGGCAGCCCGCGTACGCGCCGGGCACGCGCCGCACGTACTCGAACGTCGCGATCGGAATGCTCGGGCAGCTCACCGCGAAGGCGATGAACCGCGACTTCGCGACGCTGATGGAACAGCGGCTGTTCCCCGCGCTCGGGATGACGCATACCTACATCGACGTGCCCGCCGCGCGTCAGGCCGACTATGCGCAGGGCTATACGCAGGACGGCAAGCCGATCCGGATGACGGGCGGCATGCTGTGGCAGCCGGCGTACGGCGTCAGGACGACGGCGGCCGACCTGTTGCGCTTCGTGCAGGCGAACATGGGGCTCGTCGAAACGGCGCCGCGTCTGCAGCGCGCGCTCGAACGCACGCACACCGGCTATTTCCGTGCAGGCGCGTTCACGCAGGACCTGATCTGGGAACAGTATCCGTATCCGGTCGCGCTGCCGACCCTGCTCGAAGGGAACGGGCCGCGCATGCTTCACGACGCGACGCCCGCGACCGAACTGAAGCCGCCGCTCGCGCCGCGCGCGGACACGTGGATCAACAAGACGGGCTCGACCAACGGCTTCAGCACCTATGTCGCGTTCGTCCCGGCGAAGCGGCTCGCGATCGTGATGCTCGCGAACCGCAGCTTCCCGATCGAGGATCGCGTGAAGGCCGCGTACCGAATCGTCGAGGCGCTGAACGGCAAGCCGTAACGCGCGCCGTGGCCGCGCGTGCGGCGCGTCATCGCGGCTCAGGCGAGCGCGGCGTCCGCTGCCGTCGACGCAGATGCGGCGCGCGCGCCGGCCGATGCCGCGCCGCCCGCCAGACGCCGATAACGCGCGAGCGCCCACAGCGGGAAGTACGCGGTATAGCCGTGATACTTCAGATAGAAGATGCGCGGAAAGCCCGGCGCATTGTGCGAGCGGTGCCACCAGAACCCGTCGTCCTGCTGAACCGATTGCAGATACGCGATGCCGCGCGTCACCGAGTCGGATTCGCAGTCGCCGAACGCCATCTGCGCGAGCAGTGCCCATGCCGTGAAGTTCGACGTGCTTTCGCCGGCGTTGGTGCCGGCGAGCGCCGGGTCGAGGTAGCTGTCGTTCGTCTCGCCCCAGCCGCCGTCCGCGTGCTGCCGTGCGCGCAGCCAGTCGAGCGCGCGGGCGATGTACGGTTGCGACGGATCCTCGCCCGCGAGCGCGAGCCCGGCCAGCACGCTCCACGTGCCGTAGATGTAGTTCGTGCCCCAGCGCCCCCACCAGCTGCCGTCGGGCTGCTGCGTGCGCTTCACGTAGTCGATCGCGCGCGCGAGCGACGCGCGGTCGGCCGCGCGCTTCGTGACGCCGAAGCACAGCAGCACGCGGCCCGACACGTCCTCGGTTGGCGGATCGAGCAGCGCCCCGTGATCGGCGAACGGGATCGCGTTCAGGTACAGGCGGTCGCAGTCGGCATCGAAGGCCGCGAAGCCGCCGTTGCGCGACTGCAGCCCGCGCATCCAGTCGAGCGCGCGCGCGACGCGGGCCGCATACGGATGCGAGCCGTCCGCGTTGCGATGCGTGCGGCCGCGCCGATCGAGCATCGCGGTGACGACTGCCGTGTCGTCGATGTCGGGGTAGTACGGATTCGCGTATTGAAACGCCCAGCCGCCCGGTTGCGTGTCGGCGGGCGCGTTCTCGATCCAGTCGCCGCGCAGGTCGTTCACCTGGCGCTCGGCGAGCCAGTCGTAGGCGCGGGTGATGCGCGCGTCGAGTTCTTGCCGCGCATCCGCCCGCTCAGGCGCGCCGGCGTCCGGCACGGCCACGCCGCGCGCCTGTTCGAGCGCCATCGTGCTCCACGCGGTGTCCCAGACCGGCGACAGGCACGGCTGGCAGTACATGCTGCCGTCAGGCCGCGTGACCAGCAGCTTCTCCAGTGCGTGCTCGCAATCGCGGCGCAGCGGATGATCGTCCGGGTAGCCGAGCACGTCCATCATCTGGTAGCTGTACACGATCGGCGGAAAGATCCCGCCGAGCCCGTCCTCGCCGTTCATGCGTTCCGCACACCACGCTTGCGCATGCCGGATCGCGCGTTGCCGCAGGCGTTTCGGCAGCAGCGGCTCCACGTGACGCACGACGCGATCGAGCGCGAGAAACGCGCGGCGCATCCCGCGCGCGGGCGGAAAGTAGTGGCGCTCCTGATCGGGCGGCGTGACGAACAGCTCGGGAATCGCGACGTTGCGCGGGTTGCGCGCACGCGCCTTCAGCGAGCACAGCACGAGCAGCGGCACCATCGTCGTGCGCGCCCAGTACGCGACCTTGTACATCGAGATCGGCACCCACTTCGGGAACAGCACGAATTCGATCGGCATGAACGGCGCCGCGCGCCACGGCACCTGGCCGAACGTCGCGAGCAGGATCCGCGTGAACACGTTCGCGCGCGCCGCACCGCCGAGCTTCAGGATCGCGTCGCGCGCGCGGATCATGTGCGGTGCCTGCGCGCTGTCGCCGGCGGCCTTCAGCGCGAAGTACGCCTTCACGCTGCACGACACGTCCGGGTCTCCGTCGACGTACAGGTCCCACCCGCCGTGCGTGTCGAGCCGCTGGATCGCACGCAGGTAGCGCGCCATCTTCTCCTGGCGCGCGTCGTCGATCTTGTCCATGAAATGCATCATCAGGATGTATTCCGCGGTGATCGTCGCGTCGGATTCGAGTTCGAAACACCAGCTGCCGTCAGGCTGCTGAAGACGCATCAGCGCGTCGCGTCCACGAGCGATCGCGGTGTCGAGCGCGGACCAGGGAGAAGGGGCGGGTTTGTTCATGCGGCGGATAATACCATCCGGATGGAATGTTTATCCGGAGACCGCGGGTGCTAACATCGCCGTCATGAAAAAACGCCTCGAACCCGCTCCGCGCGACCTTTCCACGCCCGCCGACCCGGCCGACCCGGCCGACGTGCGGGCCTTCGGCGCGACAGACGTGGCGCCCGCGCCCGTCGCCGGCGTGCGGCGAAAAAAGGCGCCCGAGCAGGTGCGCGCGCAGTTGCTGGAAGCCGCAGCGGAAATCGCGACCCGTCACGGCGTGGCTGCGTTGACGCTCGACGCGGTGGCCGAGCGCGCGGGCGTGACGAAAGGCGCGCTGCAGTATCACTTCGCGAACAAGCAGGGCTTGCTCGATGCGCTGTTCGGGCGGGCGACCGAGCGCTTCGCGACGCAGATGGACGCGCGCCGCGCGGCCGATCCGCACGGCGACGGCGCCGCGGCGCGCGCGTACCTGCATGCGGTGCTCGACACCACGCAGCCGGCCGCGAGCACCGATGTGCTGCGCGTGCTGGTCGCGTCGATGATCACCGAGCAGGACACGCGTGCGCGCTGGTCGGTGCCGATGCGCGAGTGGACGCGGCCGGACCCGGTGCCGCTCGAGCAGGCGGCGATGCTGATGATCTGCCGGCTCGCGGCCGACGGGCTGTGGATTTCGGAATTGCTCGATAGCGTGGAGATTTCCGCCGAGCTGCGCGCGGAGATCGTCCGGCTGCTGGACCGGATGACCGCCGGCGAGATGCCGGCGGGCACGGGCAAGATCAAGGGTGCGCGCGCCCGGCGCACCTGAGCGTGTTCAAGCGCCGAACAACGCGACGAGATCGGCGATCCGCCTCACGCCCGTCTTCGCGAAGATCGCCTTGATCTGAATGCGCACCGTGCTGATCCGCACGCAGTTGCATGCCGCGTACTCGGCCGGTGTCAGCCCGCTGGCGAGGCTGGTCGCGACGGCCATTTCCGCGCGCGTGAGCGCGAACGGACGCGCGTCCGCATCCGGCCGCGCGATGCGCTGGAACGGCCGCCGCAACAGCAGCATCGCGAGCGGTCGCGCGTCGCGATCGAGCGGCACGGTCAAGTGCGGCTGCAGCGGCACGACATGGGTTTCGAGCGTCGGGCGCTGCTCGCGGTCGAGCGCGTGGAGCGGCAACGGATCGACGCTCGGCTGCGGCGAACATGCCTCTCTCACGCGCTGCGCGAGCCGTGTCGCGACCTGCGGCGCCCACGGCACGAGCCGATCGGCGTGCATGCGGATGTCCGTCGATTCCTCGAGCAGCGCGATCGCGGCGACATTCAGATAACGCACGTGCAGCGTGTCGTCGACGACGATCACCGCACGCGGCAGCGCGTCGAGCGCCGCGATCGACTCGTCGGCCGTGCGTATCCTGGACATCCCCGTTCCCCGGTTGCCGCACGTGCCGGCTCGTGCGTGCCGCGCGTGCGTCGCATCGCGTTCGCCGGGCCGTGCACGCCAGCGTATCGCGCGGATGCGGTGCGATCGATTCTAGCAAGCGTCCTCAATTTTGGGGATGTCGGCGCGAGGCGCAGTGTCTACGATCGGCAACGGAATATCGGGAGGGCATTGATCCGATGTATGAACGAAGTCATCGCGCGACAGGCGATGTTCTGACACGGTGCGCGCGTACCGTGACGGGATGCGTGCACGGCAAGCCGGGCACAGACCTTGCGGCAACGCGCCGGCCACAGATCAGGCGAACTTCGTGACTCGGGGGTGCAAGCACATGCTGACAAGAGACTATGTGGAGCGCGAGCTCTGTCATATTGAAAAAATGGTCGCGCTGCTGGAAAGCGATGCCGATACCGGCGTCGTGGCGATGCCGGATGCGATGCGCGTGAGTCGTCCGAGTTACTGGCGCGAGCGGATCGAAGCGCTGCTGGCGATCCCCGCCATGCCGCGCAACTTGACGAAACTCGGCAACGCGCTGCTCGCGAAGATCGACGAGATAGAGTCGCGGCGCAGGGAGGGGAAGTAGGGCGGACGTTTGCGTCGATGCGATCGCGAACGCGCACTCAGAAAAAAGCCACGGAACGATCCGTGGCATTCCCTTTCGATCATGCGGCCGTTGCACGACCGCATCGCGCGATACCGCTGATGCCGCTTACGCGATCGTCTTCGACCAGTTCGCGTACCAGTTGCGGAACAGCGTGTACTGCGCTTCCGCATAGTTGCGTTGCGCGTCGCTCAGCGCATCGGTTTCGTTGAAGTGCAGCGTGTATTCCTTGTCGCCGTTCAGCACCATCAGGTGCTTGTAGAACAGGACCAGATCGCAGCCTTCGTCGAACGACGACAGCACGGCCAGCGCCGCTTCGAGTTCCTTCGCACGCACGCGCGCCACTGCGTCGCCTTGCGCGGCCTTCTTGCACAGGTCGACCAGTTGCAGCACCTCGCGCGGCAGCGCGTTGCCGATACCGGTGATCGCGCCGGCTGCGCCGCAGTTCACGAAGCCGTGGAACACTTGCGTGTCGACACCGGCCATCAGCGTGACGCTGTCGTCCTGCGACGTGATGTTCTCCGCTGCATAGCGCATGTCGGCGGCGCCGCCGAATTCCTTGAAGCCGATCAGGTTCGGGTGTGCGCGACGCAGTTCGAAGAACAGGTCGGCGCGGGTCGCGAAGCCGTAGTACGGGCTGTTGTAGATCACGGCCGGCAGGTTCGGCGCGGCGTTCAGGATCGCGGCGAAGTGCGCCTTCTGTGCGGCCGGCGATGCGCCGCGCGACAGCACGCGCGGAATCACCATCAGGCCATGTGCGCCGACCTTCGCGGCATGCGCGGCGTGCGACACGGCTTCCTTCGAGTTGACCGCGCCCGTGCCGACGATCGTCGGCACGCCGGCTTCGACCAGGCGCGCGACGCCTTCCTGGCGCTGCGCTTCGGTCAGGAGCGGCCAGTCGCCCATCGAGCCGCAGTACACCACGGCGCGCATGCCAAGTGCCACCAGCTCCTTGCCCTTCTTGACCAGCGCGTCGAAATCCGGCTGACGGTCAGCGGTGCACGGAGTCATCAGGGCCGGAATGGTGCCGGTAAAAATGTTGTCGCTCATCTCGTTTCCTCACATTCAGATAGGGTCACTGCCATTGCTGGCAACGTGGGCTGCATGCGCGCGCGCCGTCTCGTTCGTGCTTCTTGCGATCCGGACGGCGGCTGGCCACCTCTTGTTTGCCTCGGTGCCGAAACGTTGCCTCCGGTTCCGCCCGAGAGTCAGCCATCGACGGAAGTCATTCTAGCTAGATCGCATATTTTATACAATATAAAATAAAAGGGGCGTGACGGAGGGGGTTCTTTGGGGGTGTCAGGGACGGCGGGGAACCGTGTTGCAGCGGCCTCCGACGGGGATCGCGGGCGCATCCCGATGATGTGGCGCAATGTTTCTTGCGGCGTTTACTGCCTCCGTTTGGCGGCCTTCCGCGTTCGGCCGGCGTTCGGTAGGCACGCGTCCGTCGCGCCAGGCTAGACAGCGGCGAAGGCTGGCGGACAAAATCGGCTATCGTCGCAAAACCGGCTGATCGGCACCGGGCCGGGTGAAATCTGCACGAAATTTTTTGCCACCAACGCCGCTTCGCACCAACCACGCGCACCGCGCCAACTACAACCAACCATGAATTCCGGCATCGTCTACGCTTTTTCCGCGTTCGTCATCTGGGGGCTCTTTCCCGTCTACTTCAAGACGCTCCACCAGATTCCCGCGCTCGAAATACTCGCCCACCGCATGGCATGGTCGCTCGTGTTCATCCTCGCCGTGCTTGTCGTGCGCCACCACTGGGCGTGGCTGCGTCCCGCGCTGCGCGACAGGCGCCTGATCGCCCGCTTCGCCGCGAGTGCCATGCTGCTCTCGGCCAACTGGGGCATCTACATCTGGGCCGTGAACGCGGGGCATATCGTCGAGGCGAGCCTCGGCTACTTCATCAACCCGCTTATCAACGTGTTGTTCGGTTTCGTCTTCCTGCACGAGCGGATGCGCCCGCTGCAATGGTGCGCGGTGGCGCTTGCGGCGCTCGGCGTGGCGTGGCTCACCTGGCAAAACGGCGCGCCGCCGTGGATCAGCCTCGCGCTCGCGCTGACGTTCGGCGGCTATGGCCTCTTGCGCAAGACTGCGACGCTTGGCGCGCTCGAAGGCCTCGCGCTCGAAACGGTGCTGTTATTTCCCGTGGCGATCGTCTATCTGATGACGATCGGCATGGCCGGCGCGAGCCATTTCACACATGCGCCGCTCGGCCTGCAACTGCTGCTGGCTGCCGCCGGGCCTATCACGGCCGTGCCGCTGCTACTCTTCGCGGCTGCCGCTCGACGGATCCCGCTCTCGATGCTCGGCCTGATCCAATATGTGACGCCCACGCTCCAGCTCCTCGTCGGCGTGCTGATCTACGGCGAGCCTTTCGGGTCGGTGCGCGCAATCGGCTACGGCGCAATCTGGGTAGCGCTCGCGCTCTACTCGTTCGAAGGGCTGCGCGGTACGCTGGCAGCTGCGCGGCAGGGCAGCTTGAGTGGAGGTCGGTAGCGGCTGTGTCAAAACCCGAGGGGGGGCGCCCAAGTTGAATCAACCTGTCGGGGCGACCCCGCAGGCGCGAACGACCGCCGAGGTCCGGAGACAGACGTCTTGTCAATGCGACTCTACGTAAGGCCGCCGCTTTGGGTCGGCAAGCGACATGCGCGGAAATCCACGAAGCCCCTTTTTTGCTGGCCGCAAGAATGGCGCGGCGGCGCGACGATAGGCGGCCGACAACGCTCGACTGCACGACCCCTCTGCTAATATTGTAGAAAATATGCAATATCCGGCGCCACACCGGCGCCAGCCTGACCGCCATCCCCCCGTCCGAACCGCAACATGAACGAGAAACGCCCTGCTCTTGTCTACGCCACGCGCGCCGAAGCCGCGGCGAATGAACTGCGCCGCCGCATCCTGACGGGGGAGTACGTCGACGGCTATCAGCTTCGCCAGGATGCATTGGCCACCGAGCTCGGCATCAGCCGCATCCCGCTGCGCGAAGCGCTCGTGCAGCTCGAGAGCGAAGGGCTCGTCAAGATCCTGCCGCACAAGGGCGCGATCGTCTCGGAGCTGTCCCCGGAGGACATCACCGAACTGTTCGAATTGCGTGCGCTGCTGGAACCCGTGCTGCTGAAAAAGTCGATTCCGAAACTGACCGCCGAGGATTTCGCGCGGCTCGACGCGATCCTCGCGGAATACAGTGCGGTGCTGCACGCGAGCCAGTCCGGACGCTGGGGCGAACTGAACACCGAACTGCATCATCTGCTGCTGTCGCGCGCCGAGCAGCCGAAGACGGCGGCGATCGTCGCGTCGCTGCTGCAACAGACCGACCGCTACACGCGCGTGCAGCTGTCGTTGTCGGAGGCCGCGCGCGATGTGGCGGAATCCGAACACGCGGAGCTGGTCGCGTTGTGCCGCAAGGGCGACACGCGCTCGGCGGCGTCGCTCCTCAAGCGTCATATCGAGCATGCGGGCGGGGAGTTGAATGCGTTCCTGCGCGACCGGCGGCTGGGTCGTTGAGCGCGTCGAGATCGTTCAGGCGCCGTGGCGGCACTAGCGTCTAGCGCGGAAGCGGGGGCGCATGCAATGCGCGGGCCGTCCCGCATCGCCGATCCCGCCTGCATGCATCACGTGCGCCTAACCGCCACCAATCCCCTGCAACACCTTCCCCGTCCCGCCGCACACCATACACGGCTGTCCTTCCACCATCCCGGTACCGCGGCAAACACCACACAGATCCTCACCGACGCCCGGCGCATCGGGCGGTCCTTCGTCGCCCGGGTTCAACGGCGTGTCCTGACGCTGTCCCGCTGACGTTTTGCTCGTCTGCATCGCACACCTCCTGTCGCGTTTCCAATGTCGCAGCGAGCACGCATCGCACGTGCCCGCTGCGATGACATGCGAGCCGTCGCCGACGCGCATGCCGGAAGCGCGCACAAACAGGCGCGCCGTGCCCTTTCCCCCATGGTGACTTCGCAGTCAGTCATCCTACAACTAGGGGAATGGAGGTGAAAGATGGCGCTCGGTACGGGGAAAACGACGCACCCGCGTGCCGATTCAAATGCGGGCCGCTTTCCGGAAAACGTTTCGCCGAGCATCCGCCAAACAGAGAAGGCTTTTTCCTTGTTCCAGCCGAAACCCCGCTACAGAGGCGCTTATAGGGGTATGCACCAAGTGAGTTAAACGATTAACCGACGTACATTCGCCCCAACACGTCATACAACGTATGACTGCGACCGGGCGAACGCCGTGCATCGACGCAGGCGGATGCCGCCGGATCGCCGCCAAACAACGAGCAACCCGCAAGGAGACTGACGATGAAGCACCGATTCACCCGCTCCCGTACCGCACTGGCCGTCGCGCTGATGGCCGGCTTCGCGGTGTCTGCGCAGGCCCGCGTGTTCCGCTCGGCGGACGTGCACGGCGACAGCTTCCCGACCAACATGGCGGTCAAGTACATGGGCGACGAGCTGTCGAAGCTGACGGGCGGCAAGGACTCGATCAAGGTGTTCGGCAACAGCGCGCTCGGTTCGGAGAAGGACACGGTCGACCAGGTGCGGATCGGCGCGATCGACATGGCGCGCGTGAACGGCGCGTCGTTCAACGAGATCGTGCCGGAATCGCTGATCCCGTCGTTCCCGTTCCTGTTCCGCGATGTCGACCATTTCCGCAAGGCGATGTACGGCCCGGCCGGCCAGAAGATTCTCGACGCGTTCTCGGCGAAGGGGATGGTCGCGCTGACGTTCTACGAGAGCGGCGCGCGCTCGATCTACGCGAAGCGCCCGGTGCGCACGCCGGCCGACATGAAGGGGCTGAAGGTGCGCGTGCAACCATCGGACCTGATGGTGGACGAGATCAAGGCGATGGGCGGCACGCCGACGCCGATGCCGTTCGCGGAGGTCTACACGGGCCTGAAGACGGGCCTCGTCGACGCGGCGGAAAACAACCTGCCGTCGTACGAGGAAACCAAGCACTTCGAAGTGGCGCCCGACTACTCGGAAACGCAGCACGCGATGACGCCGGAAGTGCTGGTGTTCTCGAAGAAGATCTGGGACACGCTGTCGCCGCAGGAACAGGCCGCGATCAGGAAGGCCGCGGCCGATTCGGTGCCGTACTACCAGAAGCTGTGGACCGCGCGCGAGGCCTCGGCGCAGCAGACGGTGACGAAGGGCGGCGCGAAGATCCTGCCGGCCGCGCAGATCGATCGCGCGGCGTTCGTGAAGGCGATGCAGCCGCTGTGGACCAAGTATGAAAAGACGCCGCAGATGAAGCAGATCGTCGACGAGATCGAGGCCACCAAGTGACCCGTCGCACTTCCCTGAACGGCGCGGCGGCGGTGGGCGCGCCGGACGGCGCCACCGCGGACGCGGCGGCACCGTGCCGGCCGCGCGCGGCGGCGCCCCTGCTGCGCTGCGTGAACGACCTGCTGTTCCGCGCGCTGGCGGTGGTCGCGTCGCTGTGTCTCGCGGCGCTCACGCTGCTGGTGTTCTACGCGGTCGTGATGCGTTACGTGTTCGAGAACGCGCCGGATTTCGTCGAGCCGATCGCGCTGCTGCTGGTGATCGTGATCGCGATGTTCGGCGCGGCGATGAAGGTGCGCGACGGCGGCCACATCGGTCTCGACTCGCTCGTGCGGCGTCTGTCGGCGGGCCCGCGCATGGCGGTGATCGCGATCCAGCACCTGAGCCTGATCGCGTTCGCGATCGCGATCATGGTCGGCTGCGGCAGCATGGCCGCCGAGACGATGGGCGACCGCATCCCGATCATCGGGCTGCCCGAAGGCGTGCGCTACCTGATCACGATTCCCGCGGCGATCGCCATCATCCTCTTCTCGCTCGAGCACCTGCTCGCGCTTCGTCGTTCTTCGTCGGGACAATAACGCCATGGAACTCGCGATCCTGTCCGTCAGTTTTCTGATATTCCTCGTGCTGGGTGTACCCGTTTCATTCGGGCTCGGGCTTGCCTGCGTGCTGACCTACCTGGTCGAAGGGCTGCCGATCGCAACCGCGATGCAGTCGATGATCTCGGGGATGAACGCGTTCTCGTTCCTCGCGGTGCCGTTCTTCATCTTCTCCGGCGAGCTGATGCTGCACGGCGGTATCGCCGATCGCATCCTGCGCTTCGCGCAGGCCACCGTCGGGCACTTCCGCGGCGGCCTCGGGATGGCCAACGTCGTCGCGTGCACGCTGTTCGGCGGCGTGTCGGGCTCGCCGACGGCCGATACGTCGGCGATGGGCGGTGTGGTGATTCCGCTGATGAAGCGCGAAGGCTACAGCGCGGCGTATGCGGTGAACGTGACGACCCACGCGTCGCTCGCCGGCGCACTGATGCCGACGTCGACCAACATGATCATCTACGCGTTCGCCGCGCAGGGGATCACGGGGATGCTGCATGGCCAGCAGGTGAGCGGCGTGTCGATCGGCGACCTGCTGTTCTCCGGCCTCCTGCCGGTGCTGTGGGTGATGGGCTTCGTGCTCGCCGCCGCGTACTGGCAGGCCGTGCGTCACGGCTATCCGCGCCGCGAAGACGGTTCGTCCGCGCTGCCGTCGTTCCCGGGCTGGTATGCGGTGCTGCGCAGCTTCGTCGGCGCGGTGCCGGGCCTGATGGTGATCGCGATCATCCTCGTGTGCGTCGCGAAGGGCATCGCCACCGCGACCGAAGCCGCCGCGATCGCCGTCGTGTATTCGCTCGTGCTGACCGCAGTCGTGTACCGCACGCTGACCGTCGCGAAGCTGCGCCGCGCGCTGTCGCATGCGGCGCGCACGACGGGCGTCGTGCTGCTGCTGATCGCCGTGTCCAACATGCTGCGCTTCCAGATGTCGTACCTGGAGATTCCGGATGCGATCGAAGGGCTGCTGAAGCAGTCGACCGCGGCGCCTTGGCTGATGCTGCTGTACATCAACGTGATCCAGGTGTTCCTCGGGACGTTCGTCGACATGGCCGCGCACATCCTGATCACGACGCCGCTGTTCCTGCCGATCGCGATGGCGTGCGGCGTCGGGCCGGTGCAGTTCGGGATCATGCTGCTCCTGAACTGCTCGCTCGGCCTCGTGCACCCGCCGATCGGCTCGGTGCAGTTCGTGGGCTGCGCGATCGGCAACGTGTCGATCGGCGAGACGACGAAGATGGCGTGGCCGTATTACCTCGCGATCTTCAGTGCGATCAACATCGTCACGTACCTGCCGTTCTTCTCCACCTGGCTGCCGAGCCTGATCAGCGGGCACGCGGTGTTCTGACCGTTTGCGTTGCCCATTGCGGCGCCGGACGACCGAGGTGGTCCGGCGCCGTCATCACGTCGACGTTTTTCCATCCCACACAGCGAACCTGCATGAACAAGAAAACAGCATGGCGCGCCGTCGCGGCCGCCGCCTTCGCGCTGGCCACGTCGCTCGCGCACGCCGCGACCTATGCGTACGTATCGAACAGCGACAGTCGCGACATCTCGGTGTTCGGGGTCGACACGGCGACGGGCGCGCTGCGCGCGATCGAAACCGTGCCGGTCGACGGCACCGTGATGCCGATGACGCTGTCGCCGGATCATCTGCGGCTCTATGCGGCGCTGCGCTCGACGCCGTATCGCGTCGTCAGCTTCGCGATCAATCCGCTCGACGGGCGGCTGATCGAACTGGGCCGCTCGCCGCTCGCGGACAGCATGGCGTACGTGTCGACCGACGCGTCGGGCCGCTACCTGTTCTCCGCGTCGTATGGCGGCAATCTGCTCGCGGTCAACCGGATCGGCGAGAACGGCGTGGCCGGCGACGTGCAGCAGACGGTGAAGACCGGCCCGATGGCGCACGCGATTCGCCAGTCGCCGGACGGCCGCTACGCGTTCGCGTCGGTGCTCGGCGCGGATGCGTGGCTGCGGTTGCCGTTCGATGCGTCGACCGGCAAGCTGACCGACACGGGAGAGCCCGCGTATCGGCTGCCGGAGAAGTCGGGTCCGCGCCATTTCGTGTTCTCGTCGAACGGGCGGTTCGCGTACCTGATCGACGAACTCGACGGCAAGCTGCATGTCATTGCGCTGTCGCACGGCGGCGCCGATGCGCGGCCGATCCAGACGGTGTCGATCCTGCCGGCGGATTTCCATGGCGACAAGCCATGGGGCGCGGACCTGCATCTGACGCCGGACGGCAAATTCCTCTATGCGTCGGAGCGCACGTCGAGCACGCTGGCCGCCTACCGTGTCGATGCGGCGTCGGGCAAGCTCGCGCGAGTCGGCACGTTCGCGACCGAGCGGCAGCCACGCGGCTTCGCGATCGATCCGTCGGGCAAGGTTCTGCTCGCGGCGGGGCAGTTGTCGCCGACGCTTGCCGTGTACCGCATCGACGCACGCACCGGGCGCCTCGACGCGATCGGCAAGTATCCGGTCGGCAAGGGCGCGAACTGGGTCGAGATCGTCACGTACGACGGGACGAACTGATTCGGCCTGCTGCGCGACGGGCTGCACGATCGCGCAGTGAAATCCCGGTGGATCGGCTCAAGTTGGAGAAGCGGCTGTCGTTAACCGACAAGGGACAACTTCGAGAGTCGATTCACCATGCGCGATATGAAGGTCGGAACCAGCTTGCTCGCCGTGCTGGCCATGTTTGCCGCGATGATCGTCGTCGGCGGCATCGTCGGGATCGTTGCGCTCGGCAGCGCGAACACGAACGCGAAGCGCCTGCACGACATCGCGGCGCAGACGTCGCTCGTCAACGACGCATACAAGGACAGCACGCGTACCCGCTCGGCGCTCGTGCGCGCGTATTCGGCGCTGAAGGAACACAACGACCCGGCGCAGCGCGATTCAGCGCTGCAAAGCGCGCAGCGGACGTTCGACTTGTCCGCGAAGGAAACGCAGGCGTTCAAGGATGGCGCGCCGATCGGCAGCCTCGGCGCCGGCCTGAAGCAGGCGCTGGTCGAATCGTCGATGCATCTCGCGAGCGTGCTCGCCCGCGCGACCGATGCGCTGCGCAACGGCGACACCGCCGCGTATGCGGAGATCAACGACAAGGAGATCACGCGCGCCGGCCAGGTGTATTCGGCGAACGTCGAGACATTCCAGCGCACGGCGAACCAGCTGGCGGAAGACACGATCGATGCAGACAACACCGCCTACACGCGGATCATCGCGATGGTCGGGATCGGCGTTGCGCTCGCGCTGGCGTTGATCGCCGCGACGCACGTCGCGCTGCGCGCGATCGTAGCGCGGCCGCTCGCGAACGCGGCCGCGCTGCTCGACCGGATCGCATCGAACGACCTGACCGTGACGGTGCCCGATGCCGGCCGCAATGAAATCGGTCAGCTGTTCGCCGCGATGAAGCGGATGCAGGCGGGTCTCGCGACGACGGTCACCGGCATGCGCGACAGCAGCGACGCGATCCACACGGCCGCGCGCGAGATTGCCGCGGGCAACCTCGACCTGTCGAGCCGCACGGAGCAGCAATCCGCGTCGCTCGAGGAAACGGCCGCGAGCATGGAGCAGCTGACCTCGACGGTGCGCCAGAACGCCGACAACGCGCAGCAGGCCAGCTCGCTCGCGGCGAGCGCGGCGGACCGCGCGCAGCATGGCGGCGAACTGGTCGGCCGCGCGGTCGACATGATGGGCGTGATCAACACGAGCTCGCAGAAGATCGCGGAAATCACCGGGATGATCGACGGCATCGCGTTTCAGACCAATATCCTGGCGCTGAACGCGGCGGTCGAATCGGCGCGTGCGGGCGAACACGGGCGCGGCTTCGCGGTCGTCGCGGGCGAGGTGCGCACGCTGGCCCAGCGCAGCGCGAGCGCCGCGCGCGAGATCCGGCAACTGATCGGCGCGTCGATCGACGACGTGCGCGACGGCAATGCGCTCGTGACGCAGGCGGGGCAGGCGATGGGCGAAATCGTGTCGTCGGTGCGGCGCGTGGCGACGATCATGACCGAGATCACGACGGCCACCGTCGAGCAGAGCGCGGGCATCGACCAGGTTGGCCAGACGGTCACGCAGATGGACCGGATGACGCAGCAGAACGCGGCGCTCGTCGAACAGGCGAGTGCCGCCGCGTCGGCGCTCGAGCAGCAGGCGAGCGCGATGCAGACGGCGATGTCGGTGTTCCGGATCGCGCGGGTGGCGTGAACGGGGCGACACACCGGGCTTGTCGATGCAATCGGCCGGTATCCGGGCGGCGACCTGGCGAACGGATGCGTTGCGGAGCGAAGCGGCCGCGATTTGTCGTTCGCGCTGTCACCGACCTGTGCGATGATGCGCGGCGCCGCGTTGTTCGCAACGCGTGCTGACCCGGCGCCCGCTTGCGGGCCGCTGCCGTTCGTCGTCATACCCGGAGGCCCGATGCCCACTCGAATCGTTCAAGGCAATACGCTGCATTACCAGGATCACGGCACCGGGTTTCCGGTGCTGCTCGGGCACAGCTATCTGTGGGATGCGGCGATGTGGGCGCCGCAGATCGATGCGTTGTCGAGCCGCTATCGCGTGATCGTGCCGGATCTGTGGGGGCATGGCGCGTCGGGTCCGCTGCCGGACGGCACGCAAACGCTCGACGATCTCGCCGCGCACGCGAGCGCGTTGCTCGACGCGCTGGAGATCGAGCAGTGCGCGGTCGTCGGGCTCAGCGTCGGCGGGATGTGGGGCGCGCGGCTCGCGTTGCGCGAACCGCAGCGCGTGCGCTCGCTGGTGCTGATGGATGCGTCGCTCGAGGCCGAGCCCGACGCGACGCGGCTGCGCTACTTCGGGATGCTCGACGCGATCGCGGCCGCCGGCTGCATCGTGCCGCCGCTGCTCGATGCGATCGTGCCGCTGTTCTTCCGGCCGGACGTGAACCTGGCCGACCCGGTGCCGAGCGCGTTTCGTGCCGCGCTCGCGAACCTGCCGGCCGACCGGCTGCGGGAATCGATCGTGCCGCTCGGCCGGCTGATCTTCGGGCGGCCGGATACGCTCCCGGCGCTTGCCGAACTGGATGCGGCACGCACGCTGCTGATGTGCGGCGCGGGCGACATGGCGCGCCCGCCGTCGGAGACGGTGAAGATGGCGAGCGTGATCGGTTGCCGCCACGCGCTGGTGCCGGAGGCCGGCCATATCTCGAACCTGGAGAACCCGGCGTTCGTCACGCGGATGCTGCTCGACTGGTTCGACGAACAGGCGCTCGCGGCGGGCTGACACTGACAGTCACGTGCGCGATGCCGGCGGCGTGTGCCGCGCGACATCGCGTGACGATGCATGACGACGCAACGCCTGGCGTTACGCGCGTTCGCCGATCGGCGTGAACTTGCGGTCGCGCACGCGGCCCTCGTCGGCGCCGCGGCGAATCAGGTCCTGCGCTTCCGCGCGGCTTGCCACGCACGGCGCGGAGCCGGGCAGCGGCCGCCGTGCCGATTCGCGCAGCGCGAGCACCGACACGATGCCGATGAACGACGCGCCCATCAGGTAGTAGGCCGGCATCATCAGGTCGCCGGTACGATCGACGAGCCACGCGGTGACGAGTGGCGTCGTGCCGCCGAACAGCGACACCGACACGTTGAAGCCGATCGCGAGCGCGCCGTAGCGGATCCGCGTCGGGAACAGCGCGGGCAGCGCGGACGGCATCACGCCGGTGAAGGTCGACAGCAGCGTGCCGTAGATCAGCATCCCGCCGAACACGGCCGCCATCCCGCCGGTGCGGATCAGCAGCAGCGCCGGCACCGACAGCACGAGCAGGCCGACGCAGCCGAACATCATCACCGGCTTGCGGCCGAGCCGGTCCGACAGATGGCCCGCATAAACCGTCATCGGCATCATCAGCACCATCACGAGCAGCACCATGAAGAGGCCGTGCGTTTCGTTGAAGTGCAGCGTCGCCGACAGGTAGTTCGGCAGGTACGACAGCGCCATGTAGTCGGTCACGTTGAAGATCAGCACGAGACCGACGCACTGCAGCAGCGGCTGCCACTGTTCGACGAGCAGCGTGCCGAACGACTGCTTCGGGCGCGACCGTTCGTCCGCTTCGCGCGCCTCGGCCTCCTTCTTGAACGCGGGCGTTTCCTCGAGCTTGAGCCGCACGTACAGGCCGACGAGGCCGAGCGGGCCGGCGATGAAGAACGGCACGCGCCAGCCCCATGACAACAGCGCGTCCTGCGACAGCGTCGCCGTCAGTATCGCTACGGTGGCCGCGCCGAGCGTGTAGCCGATCAGCGTGCCGAACTCGAGGAAGCTGCCCATGAAGCCGCGGCGCTTGTCGGTGGAGAACTCGGCGATGAAGGTGGCGGCGCCGCCGTATTCGCCGCCGGTCGAGAAGCCCTGCACGAGGCGGGCGACGAGCAGCAGCACGGGCGCCAGGATGCCGATCGACGCGTAGCTGGGGATCAGGCCGATCGCGAAGGTGCCGACGGCCATCATGATCATCGTGGCGGCGAGCACGCGCTGGCGGCCGATGCGGTCGCCGAGCGGGCCGAACACCATGCCGCCGAGCGGGCGCACGAGGAACGCGGCCGCGAACGTGCCGAAGGTCGCGAGCAGCTGCGCGGACGGGCTGCTGGACGGGAAGAACACCTTGCCGAGCGTGACGGCGATATAGCTGTAGACGCCGAAGTCGAACCATTCCATCGC
>NZ_JBQEON010000025.1:0-115441 GCF_052045245.1 Burkholderia sp. 22313 | reverse complement strand
TGCGGATTCAACCCGTCGATGCAACACACTTGAAGCTGCATAGCAGCAAGGAGTGTTGCCATGAAACAGAGACGGCGGATCTACTATACAGATACCCAAAAGGCGTTAATGTGGGAGCGTTGGCGCACGGGCGAGTCGCTGCAGCAGATCGCCCAGTTGTTTGATCGGAACCATTCCTCGGTACAACGGATTCTGGCGGAAGCGGGCGGCATACAGCCAAAGCAACGGCACCGTTCGAGATTGGCACTGACCCTTGCCGAGCGGGAGGAGATCTCGCGCGCGGTGATTGCTGGCGATTCGATTCGCGCGATTGCGAATCGAATCGGACGTGCTCCGTCGACCATTAGCCGCGAGCTCAAGCGGAACGGAGGTATGCCGGGCTATCGGGCGAACAATGCTGACGAACTTGCTTGGGAACGAGCCCGTCGCCCACAAATCTGTAAGCTCGTCAGGAACCGAGAACTTGCCCAGGTCGTGGCAAGCAAGCTCCGGCTGCAGTGGTCGCCCGAGCAGATCGCCGGTTGGCTAAAGCACGTGTACGCGGTCAACAGGGACTATCAGGTGTCGCACGAGACCATATACCGCAGCCTCTACATACAAGCTCGTGGTGCGCTCAAAAAGGAATTGCTCGAGCATTTACGGCGCTCGCGAGCTATGCGTCGTTCGCGTCATCACACGATGAAGACCGACGACCACGGCAGAATCTGCGACACCGTCCCGATTAGTGAACGCCCCGCGACCGTTGATGATCGTGCGATACCGGGCCACTGGGAAGGCGATTTGCTGTTCGGCAGCGCGAACAGCCAGATTGCCACGCTCGTCGAGCGTCAGAGCCGCTTCGTGATGCTGGTGAAGGTTGCCAGTAAGGATACGGAAACGGTCATCAACGCATTGATCCGACACGCCGGCAAGCTTCCTCATGAACTATACAAATCACTGACCTGGGATCGAGGCAAAGAGATGGCCGATCACACGCGTTTCACCGTGGCCACCGACATCAAGGTCTATTTTTGTGATCCGCAGAGCCCTTGGCAACGGGGCTCGAACGAGAACACAAATGGGCTCCTCAGACAGTATTTCCCGAAGGGAATCGACCTCTCGGCCTATTCACAGGCCACGCTCAACGCTGTTGCCAGGCGGCTCAATGAGCGTCCTCGAAAGACGCTAGACTTCGATACACCGGCTGAGCGCTTTCATCAATTCGTTGCATCGACGGGTTGAATCCGCACCCATAGGCTGTTCAAGGTCGCGCTGTTCGTCGGTCTGCTCTGCCTCTTCGTACCCTACGTCCACACATATCCCATACCAATGCCAGAAAGCCAAGCGCTCGCTTGGCTACACGTTGCAAATCGGCTTGGCATTCGCGCCTCCGATGATCTATACATTCCGCTCGTCCTGCTCACTAATCTGCTCGTGGCAACGCTTGTGTATATGGTGATCATGAGACTATGGAAATACCACCGCGGCAAGAAATCCGCGTTGAGAAAAATTGACTGAGAATGAACCACTCCTGCCCATGGACTCTTCAAGAGACGTTCGCGCTATTAGTGCCAGCGGCATCCAATCGTTGCCAATGGAATTTCGCTAGACCCCGCATTACTCTGCCGATCCGAACGGGTTTCCCGAGAATCCGCACACCGCCAAGAAAATTCCGGGCATTGGCTCTGGGCTTAACGAATATAAAACAATTGAGTTCATCACGCATGGCAACATTTGCCCGTAGGTTACTGAAGTTTTTTCTATTTATCGGGCTATTTCTTATTTCAGTCCGTTATATGCCGCTATCCAATGAGTGGACACCAGCCGAAGCTCGCGCATGGTGGCGTGCTTCAGAATGGCTCGGGGTTCGCGATCCCGATGACTTGTATTTCGTGGTGTGGGTAACTATCGAACTGATCGTGGCAGTGCTGGCCTATGCAGCGATTATGTGGATGTGGCGACGCCATCGCAAAAACATGCGGAAAAATAGCGACCAAGATTGGCCGCATCCATAGGCTTCTCAAAAATCGCACTGTTTTTCGATCTGCTCGTTCTACCGCTTTGCCCTCTCTTCTGTGGGGAGAAAGCAAGCACGCACTTACCCGGCTCAAGGTCCACTGGACACGATCATGGCCCGTCAACAGGCTGCAATCCGTTCGAGCGCGACGCGCTCGAATGCAAGTCACTACACCTACTTGCCCTGAGCGTCCTGCCCGTCATCCTGCTTCGAATGCGCGCCGCGCTCCACCGGCGGCAGCAGCGCCGCGAGCACGTCGACCGAGCGCGCGGTCGCGCCACGATGGCGCGCCGCGAACGCGGCACCGGCCGCGCCCATCGCGATACGCCGCGCGTTGTCGGCGAACAGCGCATCGAGCACGTGCGCGAGATCGAGCGGATCCGCGACCTGCAGCGCCGCGCCGGCCGCGACCGCATCGGCAGTCGCCTGCGTGAAATTGAACACATGCGGCCCGATCAGCACCGGCACACCGACCGCACACGCCTCGATGAGATTCTGCCCGCCGAGCGGCAGCAGGCTGCCGCCGATGAACGCGACATCGCTGGCCGCGTAGTACGCGCCGAGCTCGCCCATCGAATCGCCGAGCAATACCGTCACGTCGCGCGGCAACGGTTCTGCCGCGGCAGGCCGTCCGGCCGCGAGCGCCGCGGCATCCGCGCCCCACGCCGAACGCCGCACGCACTTGAACCCGTTACGCGCGACCAGCGCCTCGACTTCGGCGAAACGCTGCGGATGCCGCGGCACGAGCACCAGCAGCGCATCGGGCGTCTTCATCTCGGCGAACGCCTGCAGCACCAGCGCCTCCTCGTTCTCGCGCGTGCTGGCAGCGACCCACACGGGCCGCGAGCCGATCGCGTCGCGCCACGCATGGCCGCGCGCCGCCAGCTCCGGCGGCGTCGTCATGTCGAACTTCAGGTTGCCGAGCACCGCTACGTTGCGCGCGCCGAGCGACGTCAGCCGCTCCGCGTCGGCCGGGCTCTGCGCGAGCACGCGCGAGAAGCCGCCGAACACGTCGCGCGTCGCCGTGCCGAACTTCGCCGCGCGCCGATGCGAGCGCGCGGACATCCGCGCATTGGTCAGCACGAGCGGCACGTCCGCGCGGCGGCACTCGTCGATCAGCGTCGGCCACACCTCGGTTTCCATCACGAGGCCGAGCGTCGGCCGCCATGCGCGCAGGAAGCGCCGCACCGCGCCCGGCATGTCGTACGGCAGGTAGCCGCGCAGCACGCGATCGCCGAAGATCTGCTCGCCGGTCGCGCGGCCGCTCGGCGTCATGTGCGTGAGCAGGATGCGCGCGTCGGGCCGTGCGCGCATCAGCGCGTCGATCAGCGGCTGCGCGGCGCGCGTTTCGCCGACCGACACCGCATGCACCCAGATCAGCGGCGCGCGATCGTCCGGCGAACGGCCCGCGACGTGGCCGAAGCGTTCGCCGATATGCTCGCGATAGCCGCGCTCCTTGCGCGAACGCACGAGGAGCCGGATGACGGCGACGGGCGCGACGAGCCACCACAGCGCGCGATAGATCGCCCTCAGCATGCAGCGGCCCTCGTATTGCGTCGGAGAAGAGGCGCGCTCAAACCAGCGCCCTGCCCTGCAGGCGCTCGAGGATCCCGAGCGGCGCGCATTCGCGGCGCACCATCGCGTCGACCGGCAGGAAGAAGGTCTGCTCGAGCATGAACTGGCCGGACATCACAGCGTGCGAAGTCTGATCCGAGAAACATATCCACACGCTGCCCGGCGGAAACGGCATCGTCTGCTGCGGGCAAGTCTTCTGATAGTCGAGATCGGCCTTCATCCCGTCGTGCAGGTTCAGCATCAGGTGGTCGTACGCGCTGCGCGGCGACTTCGTCACGTGCAGCAGGTTCAGCAGCCACGCAGAACCCGGCAACTGCGGCCGGATCTTCGGCAAGAAGCGTTTCGCGACGTCCTCGAACGGTTCGCCAACGCGCCACACGCGCGGCTGGCCGGCCGGGTTCACGTTCGTGAACACGCGCAGGATCCGCTCGCCGTAGTTCGGCCGCGACGGGAACGCATCGACGTGCAGCCGGCTGTCGTCCTTGCGCCACGACGTCTGGCGCGTCTCGACCTGCATCAGCCGCAGGCTCGTCGGCGCGACGCGCAGCTTGCCGCGGTATTCGGGAAAGAGGCCGTCGACGAGCGTGCCGGCCTGCTGCTGGAAGCGTGCGACGAGCGCGCGCACGGCCGATTGCGTGACGCTGTCGCCGAGCACGCCGGCGAGCGCGCCGCCGTTCGGCGCGAGACTGATGTTCTTGCGTTTCGGATCGGCCAGCGCCGGATCGAGCAGCGCTTCCTCGCCGCCTTCGATCGCAAAGCGCAGATGCGGAAAATACAGCACCTTGCCTTCCTCGACGGCGGCCAGCAGCTGTTCGCGCGGCGCCGACAGGTTGTGTCCGCTCCAGTCGGCGGACGGGACTTCGATGATCTGGGATTCGCTCATGTTCGGTTCGCGTGCGTGACAGGCAGGGGGCATTACAGCAGACCGAAGCCCGCGAGCGCCGACTTCACCTGCGCGATCGACGGCGGCTGCCCCGCCGTGCCGAGATTGACGACGTTCGGCGACCAGTAGCCGCCAGTCCGCCAGGCCGTCGCAAAATTGTACAGTTCGACCGTCGGACGCTTCAGCGCGGCCGCGATGTGAACCAGACCTGTATCAACCCCGACCGTCGCGGCCGCGCCGTCGATCAGGCCGACGACGGCCGGCAGCGACAGCTTCGGCGGCACGATCGCCGCCGCGCCGAACTCCTTGGCGAGCCGCTCGCTGGTCGCGCGCTCCGCGTCGTTGCCCCACGGCAGCACCAGCGACGCGCCGCGCCGCACGAGCGCCTGGCCGAGCTCGATCCAGGCGGCGTCCGGCCATTGCTTGTCGGCGCGCGAGGTCGCGTGCACGAACACCACGTACGGCACCGGCAGGTTCAGGCCGAGCGCCGCGACCGCGAGCGCCGCCGCGCGCGTGTCGAGGCCGAAGTCGACCGGATCGGCCGGCGTCGGCGCCGGGTCGCCCAGCGCGGCCGCGACGAGCTGGCGCGAGCGCTCGACCACGTGCGTGCGCGGCGCGATCGGCACGCGCTTGCGATAGAAGAAGCGCACCGGCCATTCGTAACCCGCGCCGTCGGTGCGGTTGCCAAGGCCGGCGAGCGGGCCGTGCGCCCAGCTCGCGACCCAGGCCGTCTTGATGAGACCCTGGCAGTCGATCACGAGGTCGTAGTGCTCGGCCGCGAGGCGCTTGCGGAATGCGCGGATCTCGCGCCACGTCGCGCCCGAGCACGGCTTCTTGCGCCAGCGGCGCAGCGAGAACGGCAGCACGTCGCGCACGCCGTCGACGAGCCGCACGAGGTCGACGAAACTCTCCTCGACGAGCCAGTCGATCTGCGCGTCGGGGTGGCGGCGCCGGATATCGGCGATCACCGGCATGTTGTGCACGACGTCGCCCAGCGACGACACGCGCACGATCAGGATCTTTTGCACGCTGAAAAAACGCCGGCGGACGGCCGGCGACAGGCATAAAGACGCGATTTTATCGCGCCCGGGGGGCCACACAGGCAAAAAGCGGCCGCACGCGTGAGCGTGCGCCGCTTTTCGGGGAGGGCGCGACGATCCCTTCGACCGTCGCGCCGGCAGCGGCCGGCAGGCCGCCTGCGCTCAGAACGGCAGCTTGACGTCCGGCTTCGCGGCGGTCAGCACGCGGCGGAAATCGTCCTGGATACGCTCGAGCCCTTCCTTGGTCTCCGATTCGAAGCGCATCACGACGACCGGCGTCGTGTTCGACGAACGGGCGAGACCGAAGCCGTCCGGGTATTCGACACGCAGGCCGTCGATCGTCACGACTTCGTCGGCGCCGTCGAACTTCGCGTCCTTCTGCAGCTTCTCGATCAGGCGGAAGTTCTCGCCTTCGTCGAGCCAGAGCTGCAGTTCGGGCGTGCTCATCGCGTCCGGCAGCCCGTTGAGCAGCGCGCTCGGATCGGCCGTCTTCGCGAGGATCTCGAGCAGGCGCGCGCCCGTGTAGAGGCCGTCGTCGAAGCCGTACCAGCGATCCTTGAAGAATACGTGGCCGCTCATCTCGCCCGCGAGCGGTGCGCCCGTCTCGCGCAGCTTCGCCTTCACCAGCGAATGGCCCGTCTTCCACATCAGCGGCTCGCCGCCCTTCGCCTTCACCCACTGCGCGAGATGGCGCGTGCACTTCACGTCATAGATGATCTGCGCGCCCGGGTTGCGCGACAGCACTTCTTCCGCGAACAGCATCAGCTGACGGTCCGGGAAGATGATCTGGCCGTCCTTCGTGACGACGCCGAGGCGGTCGCCGTCGCCGTCGAACGCGAAGCCGAGCTCGGCGTCGGTGTCCTTCAGCGCCTGGATCACGTCCTGCAGGTTTTCCGGGTGGGCCGGATCGGGATGGTGGTTCGGGAACGTGCCGTCGATGTCGGTGAAACGCTCGACGAGCGTGCAGCCGAGCGCCTTGAACAGGCGCGTCGCGAGCGGGCCCGCGACGCCGTTGCCGGCATCGACCACGAGCTTCAGCGGGCGGGCGAGCTTCACGTCGCCGACGATGCGCGCGATGTACTGGTCGGCGACGTCGAATGCTTCGTACGAGCCGCTGCCGGTTTCATAGCGCTCGTCGACGATGCGGCGGTACAGCGCCTGGATCTGCTCGCCGTAGATCGCCGCGCCGCGCAGCACCATCTTGAAACCGTTGTAGTCGGGCGGGTTGTGGCTGCCCGTGACGACGATGCACGAATCGACGCGGCGCTCGCCGCCCTTCAGCGGCAGCGGCACGCTCGCCGCGAAATAGCCGACCGGCGTGGGCACCATGCCGACGTCGACGACGTCGACGCCTGCCGCACGCAGGCCATCGGCGAGTGCGCCGACGAGCTCGGGGCCCGACAGGCGGCCGTCGCGCGCGACGACGACCGCGTCGCCGCCCTGTGCGCGCACTTCGCTGCCGAATGCCCGGCCGATCCCGCGCGCCGTGTCGGCGTCGAGCGTCTTGCCGACCACACCGCGAATGTCATATGCCTTGAAGATGGATTGGGAGATCATGGATTCTCTCTCGGTTGCGTGCATGGAAAATAATCTGGCCGCCTCTCGCGTGTGCCCGGCATCATACATGCGGGCCGGCGGAGCAAGGAACGGGACGGCGGGAGCGACCCCGATCCCACTTATAATCGCGGGTTTTGATGACGCGCATTCCGCCCATTTTAATGCCTAGCCGTCCCGCCGCCGCCAACCTGCCGCCTTCCGGCGCCCTGCCGGCCGCCTCGCGTGCGTGCGGCTGCCCCGCATGCTGAAGCGATTCGGCAACCCGGACGTCGCGAAGGCCGTCGCGAATCTCGTCTGGCTGGGGCTCGAACGGCTCACGCAGATCGGCGTCGCGATCGCGATCAGCGGTCTTCTGGCCCGTTATTTCGGGCCGGACGTGTTCGGCAAATGGCAGTATGCGAATACGCTTCTCCTCGTGCTGGCACCGCTCACCTGGGTGTGCGGCGCCGAAATCCTGGTTCCGACCATCGTCCAGCGCCCGCCCGCGCAACTCGGCGCGGTGCTCGGCAGCGCGTTCGTGCTGCGCATCGGCGTGTCCGCTCTTGCGCTCGTCGCGACCTGGATCGCGATCGGCGCCGGCGCGTTCGACCCGCTCGTCGGCGCGATGCTCGCGGGCCTCGCGGTCACGATGGTGTTCCGCGAGCCGTTCGTCGGCGTGATAAACGCGTGGCTGCAGAGCATGACCTACAGCAAGCCGCAGCTCGTGACCAGCATGCTCACCGCACTGGCGAAGGCGCTGCTCGTCTGGCTGCTGGTCCGCGCGGCCGCCGGCCCGGCCCGCTTCGCGTGGCTGTGGGCGCTGGAGGCCGCCGCGATCGGCTTCGCGCTCGTGCTGTACTACCGCCATCGTAACGGCGGCACGCTCGGCTGGACGTTCGACAAGCCGCTGTTCAGGCATTTCGCGACGGCCGGCACCGTGTTCTGGCTCGGCCTGATCTGCATGTACCTGTTCCTGAAGCTCGATCGCCTGATGCTCGAGCGTCACGTGTCGTTCGCCGATCTCGGCCGCTACGCGGCGGCCCAGCAACTCAACGAGAACTGGATCACGCTCGCGCTGATGCTCGCGCAGACCATCGCGCCCGCGTTCGTGTATCGCGTGCAGGACGTCGCGCGGCTGCGCCGCAACATCGTCCGGCTGATCGCGATGACCGCCGCGTTGATGACGGCCGGCGCGCTGGTGCTGGACGCGGCCGCGCCGCTCATCGTCGGCAAGGTGTTCGGCCACGGCTACGAGGCGTCGGTCGACATCTTCCGCTGGGCCGTCTGGCTGTCCGTGCCGGCCGGCATCGAGGCGATAGGCAATCTTATCGTTCTCAAATATCAAGCAAAATTCGTGTTGCTGGCGAAATGGGTGCTCGCGCTCGCGATCGCCGCGCTCGTCAACGTGTTCGCGATCCCGCGGCTCGGCCTGTACGGCGCGCTCGTCGGGCTGGCGGCCGGCTATGTCGCCGCCGCCGCCGTCAACTTTTATTACATTCGTTTCAAGCTGCGCCCATGACGTCTCCCGCTTGCCCGCCCCCGCTCGACGACGTGGCCGTGCTGATGCCCGCCTACAACGGCCACGACGACGTCGTCCGCACCCTCGCGTCGTTTCGCGAGGACACACCGGTGCACGTGCTGATCGTCGACGACGGCAGCACGCCTCCGATCGCCGCGCCCGACCTGCCCGGCCTCGTGATCGAGGTGCTGCGCATGCCGAAGAACGGCGGCATCGAGCGCGCGCTCGAAGCCGGCATCGACGCGCTCGCGGCGCGCGGCTTCCGCTATGCGGCGCGGATCGACGCCGGCGACCTCGCCACGCCGCAGCGCCTCGCGAAGGAGCGCGCGTACCTCGACGCGCATCCGCGCGTCGCCTGCGTCGGCATGTGGACCCAGGTCGTGTCCCGGGCCGGCGAGCCGCGTTTCATGCTCACGCCGCCGGCCGATCCGGACACGCTGCGCCGCACGCGTTTCCTGCGCTCGCCGCTCGTGCATCCGTCGGTCATGCTGAGGATCGACGCGGTGCGCGAAGTCGGCAACTATCGCGCGAAGTACCGCGCGGCCGAGGATCTCGATCTTTTTTTACGGTTAATGCAACGCTACGATTGCGCGAACCTGCCCGAGCTCGGCCTCTACTACGAGCTCAACGAGGGCGGGATCAGCGCGACCAAGCGCCGCCGCCAGCTGATGTCGACCCTGTCGCTGCTGCTGCGTCACTTCAACGTGCTGAACCCGTACGACTGGGCCGGCCTCGCCAAGAACCTGCTGCATTTCGTGACGCCGTACCGCACGCTGCAGCGGCTCAAGCAGACGCTGTTCGCGGCACGGCCGTCCGCGTAACCCGCATCCGGCATTTTCGGCGCTTTATTTTTTCTTTTTTTTCATGTCCGCTACTTCCTCGCTGCGCATCGCGCTCGTCTGCAACACGGCCTGGGCGATCTACACGTACCGCCACGGGCTGATCCGTGTGCTCGTCGCGCGTGGCGCCGAGGTCATCGTGATCGCGCCGCACGATCGCACGGTGCCGCTGCTCGAGCAGATGGGCTGCCGCTACGTCGCGCTCGCCGTCGCGTCGAAAGGCACGAGCCCGCGCGAGGATCTCGGCACGCTCGCCGCGCTCGTGCGTCATTACCGCGCGCTGAAGCCCGATCTCGTGTTTCATTACACGATCAAGCCGAACATCTACGGGTCCGTCGCCGCATGGCTCGCACGCGTGCCGTCGATCGCGGTCACGACCGGGCTCGGCTACGTGTTCATCCAGAAAAGCCGCGCGGCGAGCGTCGCGAAGCGCCTGTACCGGTTCGCGTTCCGCTTCCCGCGTGAAGTCTGGTTCCTGAACCGCGACGACCTCGCGACCTTCACCGACGAGCAGTTGCTCGCGCACCCCGAGCGCGCGCGACTGCTGCACGGCGAAGGCGTCGATCTCGAACAGTTCGCGCCGGTGCCGCTGCCGGCCGGCCGTGGCCCGGTGTTCATCCTGATCGGCCGGCTGCTGTGGGACAAGGGCGTGCGCGAGTACGTCGAGGCCGCGCGCGTCGTGCGGGCCCGCTACCCGGACGCGCGCTTCCAGCTGCTCGGGCCGCTCGGCGTCGACAACCCGAGCGCGATCGGCCGCGCGGACGTCGATGCGTGGGTCGGCGAAGGCGTCGTCGAGTATCTCGGCGAGGCGCACGACGTGCGCCCGCCACTCGCGGCGGCCGACTGCGTCGTGCTGCCGTCGTACCGCGAGGGCGTGCCGCGCACGCTGATGGAGGCGTCCGCGATGGGCCGCCCGATCGTCGCGACCGACGTGCCGGGCTGCCGCGACGTCGTCGCCGATGGCGAAACGGGTTTCCTGTGCCGCGTGCGCGACAGCGCGAGCCTCGCGGAGCAGCTGATCCGCATGATCGAGCTCGGCACGGCCGGACGCGACGCGATGGGTGCGCGCGGCCGCCGCAAGGTGGCCGCGGAATTCGACGAGCAGCAAGTCGTCGAACGCTACCGGCAGACCATTCATACATTGACCGGCATCACACTCTGAAGGAGCACATCGGAATGACCGCTAAAGGCACCATCCTCGTTACCGGCGGCGCGGGCTATATCGGCTCGCACACCGCCGTCGAGCTGCTCGACAACGGCTACGATGTCGTCATCGTCGACAACCTCGTCAACAGCAAGGCCGAAGCCGTGCGGCGGATCGAGCGCATCACCGGCAAGACGCCGGCGTTCCACCAGGTCGACGTGTGCGACGAAGCCGCGCTCGCGAAGGTGTTCGATGCGCATCCGATCACCGGCACGATCCATTTCGCGGCGCTCAAGGCCGTCGGCGAATCGGTCGCGAAGCCGCTCGAGTACTACCAGAACAACCTCGGCGGCCTGCTTGCCGTGCTCAAGATCATGCGCGAGCGCAACGTCAGGCAGTTCGTGTTCAGCTCGTCGGCAACCGTGTACGGCGTGCCGGAGCGCTCGCCGATCGACGAATCGTTCCCGCTCTCCGCGACCAACCCGTACGGCCAGTCGAAGCTGATCGCCGAGCAGGTCCTGCGCGATCTCGAGGTGTCGGACCCGTCGTGGCGCATCGCGACGCTGCGCTACTTCAACCCGGTCGGCGCGCATGCGAGCGGGCTGATCGGCGAGGATCCGGCCGGCATCCCGAACAACCTGATGCCGTACGTCGCGCAGGTCGCGGTCGGCAAGCTGGAGAAGCTGCGCGTGTTCGGCTCCGACTACCCGACGCCGGACGGCACCGGCGTGCGCGACTACATCCACGTCGTCGATCTCGCGAAGGGGCACATCGCCGCGCTCGACGCGCTTGCGAAGCGCGACGCGAGCTTCGTCGTGAACCTCGGCACCGGCCAGGGCTACAGCGTGCTGGAAGTCGTGCGCGCGTTCGAGAAGGCGTCGGGCCGTCCTGTCCCGTACGAACTCGTCGCCCGCCGCCCGGGCGACATCGCCGAGTGCTACGCGAATCCGCAAGCCGCCGCCGACCTGATCGGCTGGCGCGCGACGCTCGGGATCGAGGAGATGTGCGCCGACCACTGGAAATGGCAGGAGGGGAACCCCCGCGGTTTTGTATAATCCGCTGTCCATTTTTCGAGCGATCCCATGCTCAGCTTCGCGTCCGGCTTCATCGTCTCCCTGCTCGTCACGTTGTTCATCGTGCGCTATGCGCATCTGCACGAGAAATTCTCGATCGACAGCGACCTGGCCGGCGTGCAGAAATTCCACGTGCGGCCCGTGCCGCGCGTCGGGGGTATCGGGATCCTCGCCGGGGTCGTCATTGCCGCGCTGGTGCTATCCCGGCGCTATCCGACGATCTCCGGCAGCATTCTCGGGATCGTCGCCTGCGGGATGCCGGCGTTCCTGTCCGGGCTCGTCGAGGATCTGACCAAGCGCGTGTCGCCGCGCGCGCGGCTGCTCTGCACGATGGGGGCGGCCGCGCTGGCGTTCTGGCTGCTGGGCATCGCGGTCAAGCGCATCAGCGTGCCGCCGCTCGACTTCCTGCTCGGCTACGTGGCCATTTCCGCGTTCATCACGGTGCTGGCGGTCGCGGCGCTGGCCAACGCGATCAACATCATCGACGGCTTCAACGGGCTCGCGTCGATGGTCAGCTTCATGATGTTCGCGTCGCTCGCGTACGTCGCATTCCACGTCAACGACCCGGTCGTGATGTCCGCGTCGATCATCATGATGGGCGCCGTGCTGGGGTTCTTCCTGTGGAATTTCCCGGCCGGGCTGATCTTTCTCGGCGACGGCGGCGCGTATTTCATCGGTTTCATGCTGGCCGAGCTCGCGATCATGCTGGTGATGCGCAATCGCGAGGTGTCGGCGTGGTATCCGGTGCTGCTGTTCATGTATCCGATCTTCGAGACCTGCTTCTCGATCTACCGGAAGAAGTTCATCCGCGGGATGTCGCCGGGGATTCCGGATGGCGTGCATCTTCATATGCTCGTGTACAAACGGCTGATGCGGTGGGCCGTCGGGACCAAGCATGCGCATGACCTCACGCGGCGGAATTCGCTCACTTCACCTTATCTCTGGCTGCTGTGCCTCGTCGCGGTGATTCCGGCGACGCTGTTCTGGCGGCATACCGTGCATCTGTTCGTGTTTGTCGTGCTGTTCGCGCTCACTTATGTTTGGCTTTATCTCAGCATCGTCAGGTTCAGGGTGCCGCGGTGGATGGTGGTGAGGAAGGAGAAGCGCGGGCATTGAGGGGTGGGTAGCAGGCGCGTTGCCGGCTCGTGCGCGGCCCGCCGATGCCGGCGGGCCGTTACTGTGCAGCCGTGAAGCGATAAGCGAACTGCTAAGCGCCCGAAGTGTTCGTGCTCCAGCTCGGCCGTTGCGTATAGATCACGACGTTGCCGTCGTCCTGAACGTAAGTGGCCGCGCCTGAATCGCCCCCGGTGCCAGAATTCCAGAGCGGTGCGCCGTCCGCGCTGTAGACCACCAGGTTGCCATCCCCCTGCATCACCGCAAAGGCGCCCGAATGACCGAAGGTGCCTGAATTCCATACCGGGGCGCCCTGTCGAAGCAGCACCAGATTCCCGTCTCCTTGCATCACGAGTACGTTCATCCCGTTGCCGGACGTGAAACTCTGGCCGCTACTGAGGACGACACCCCCCTTCCAGACCGCGGAGCCGGTCGCAGAAATCGCGTAGTTCGACGTCCCGGTCGCGGTAGCAAATACGGGTACGAACGACCGGTACATCACCATGTTCCCGTCGTCCTGCACCGCAAGATATTGCGCGCCGGACTGGCCGTAGGTCGCCGAATACCATAGCGCCGTGCCATTTGCACTGTAGACCACGAAGTTGCCATCGGTCTGGAAGACGGCATACGCCCCGGGGTTTCCATACGTCCCGGTATTCCACACCACAGCGCCATTCGTCGTGTTGTAAAGCACGAGGTTCCCGTCATCCTGCATCAGGAGCTCGTGATTCCCGGACGCGGAATACACGGCTTGCCGTGGCTTTAGCGTCGTCCCTTCGTTGATTCCGCCGCTGTAGACGGCCGGTGTCGAATTGCATACCGACGAATAGAGCATGCTGATGTTCGGCGTGCCCCAACCGGTCACGAAGTCCCATCCAGAACCCGCACTATATGCGCCGTTCGTCCCGTTGGTAATATCGCGAAAGTTCGATGGCGTAGTGGCTTGGGCGCTATACAACGTGGGCGCCGCAAAACCGAGGCTCGTCGCACAGCCGCCGGACAGCATGCGAGCCCAGGTCGCGGCAAACAGCGGCGCGGACAAGCTCGTGCCACCTACGATCTCAAGTTGTCCGCCCACGAGGACACCTTCGCCGCTGTTCGGATCGGCGTCGAACGCGATGTCCGGCATACCGCGGAAAGCACGGCCCTTCAGCGCCGGAACATTCGACTGCCATGACGGAATCGGCTCGATGCCACTGATGCCCCCGCCGCTGCCATTCCAGGCCGTCTCCCCCGCGTAGCTGCCGTTCCCGTTCGTATAGAGCGTCGTGCCCCCAACGGCCACGACATACGGGGACGTCGCCGGGTATTGCACGGAGGTGCCGGTGCAGCCATATGCCACGCTGCCTGAATCGCCGGAACTGACCGAGAAAGTCTGACCTTGCGCAACGGCGACCTGGAACAACGAGTCGATGGCCGCCGTCGGCGCCCAGTTCTCGCAACCGCCGATCGACATGTTGATGACCCGGGCAGTGTTGTCGCTCACGGCACGGTTGATTGCAAGCGCGATATCGCTCCATGCAAACGAACGTGCAACGTAGAAGTTCAGTTGCTTGAGGCCGCCGGACATCCCGACGATGGTCTGGCTATCGAGAGACCATTCGAGGTTCGCACTTGTGTCCGTGCTCGACAGCCCCGCATGAATCACTGAAACGGGCACTGCGGGCAACTGATTGTTGCTTTCGAACGTCGCCAGGTCGATGACGGGCTGCGTCACGTCTCCTACGGCAATGATGCCGACCGTGGTGTTGATGGCCGCCGGCGTACTACCCACGGAATAGATGGCGGGAAATTGCGTTGGGTTGTGGCCGACCGTGACTGCTGAAATGGTCGGCGACGCATTTGCCGCCGGCGCAGCAGCGGTATTGGAGGCGCGCACGAAATTGGGGCGCAGGCGAGTCGCGGTATCGAGCCCCAGAACCCCTCGAACAACCCCGCTGAGCGCATCGGGCACCGTCTCCGGAGCGATGTTGATGTGCGTGCTGGTACCGTCCGCCATCGCGACCGGCACGAGCGTCGTCTCGAATACCCCGGAAACGACGCTGGCCGGAGCATCGGCTTCGACCATCAGATTGTTGCCGGCCACTTTGATGTTCGTGAAGCCCTTACTTGCCAGATAGTCCTTCACGGTGGCGACTTGGCCGGTGGTAGGCGCGTACTGCGCGGCAATCTGCGCGGAGGTCAGCACGGCCCCGAAGCTAGCGCTGCCGGGCGTTCGTACTTGCTGCAAGAAGCGGCTAAGCCCGGCTTCATCGTTCAGCTTGAGCACGAGTGCGACATGAACAGGCGCCGTCGCGCTCATCGGCGCCGCGCTCACTGCGTTGCCTGCGGCTCGCAACGCCGATAGTTTGCCGGCCTGCGCCGTAGCCACAACCGGACCCGCGTCGTCGCCGCCGCCGCAGCCTGCAAGCGCGAGCACCATGAGTGCTGCGCTCAATCCCCTGGCAAGATGTTCCGTTTTCATCAGATTGGTATGGACCGTAGAGCTCGTATTTGGCTTTTCACCTTTGTTCTTTACGGCAACCGCACGGCTATCTTGAGGAAAACATAGGAAGGAATCGGCTGGTAGTCAAATGAATGCAGCCGATGGAACGCAGGGTGGAATAGAACAGGATGGCCGTATCCGAAACGGATGGCAACGCCGCGCGTGCATCCGTCCATGCCGCGGTACAACCGACGAACAGCATTTCGACACCCGCCAGCGCAGATCCCACCGAACTTCCCTCATCGTTCCGCACGCGATTCGATCATGCCCGCGGCTCGTTGGCCGAGTTATCCGGCACTTTCCGCGTACGCACGATAGGCGGTTTGGCATCCGGTATACGGGTCGCCGTATGATTTCGCTCAAGGGCGCCGCTCGCGGGAATTCGATCCGATCGTGTAAGCAAAAAGCGAGGAGAGAAATCAGGGCGCATACGAGAACGGCGATCTCGACCGATTCACCGATGTCGAGGATGGGATCGTGCCGCTGTCGCCTCCCCTCGACGCTGGTATTGTGGCAGCCGCATTTTGTTGTCGATAAACTGACAGCCGGACATGGCCGCGCCTATGGATCGATACACCCCGCCGGCCTTGTACTTGTCGCAAGTCACCATGAAGAAACCGCCTGTCCAAGGCGATCATTGATAGATCATCTCCGATTAGATCGTGTTCGACTATTTCACCACGCCCAGATTTCAAAATGAGCCGCGCAGCGGCGAGAAGCCGCTTGCGGTCATGCATATTCCGAAAACCGCAGGCACATCGGTAGTCACCGGTATTTCGCAATCCTTGCAAACGAATGACGAAGTTCGAGGAATCGATCGGCTACTGCTCGGCACATTCGATCGACTTTCGGAGTTCGATGATGAGGTTGCGCGCACGATCCATCTTGATGAAAGCAAGATGCCGGAATCGAAGCTGATCATGGGCCACTTCTCTTACAGCACTTTGACGAATCGATACCCTCGCGCCCAATTACTGACTTTCCTTCGCGAGCCGTTATCCCGCCTGCTGTCTCACTGGGTGTACTGGCGATGCATGTCGGACGAATATCTCGTGCGTTGGGGCAGTTGGCGAGATTGCATCAAACTATCGCGCGGCACTCTTAAGGAATTCCTGACGGATCCACGCATTGCGTGCCAGACAGACAATCTGGCCACGCGCATGCTATTGTGGCCGGACGAGCGTATCGGCAATGATTCGTTCATCGCGCCGAATCAGGAGTCCAGATTGCTGAGAGATGCACTGAATCGACTCAACTCAATCGCTTACAGCGATATTATCGAAAACCCACAGTTTCATCGAAATTTGAATCGGTGGTTCAACACCGATCTGCCAATGATGCATCTTAATCCGACCGCACGCGTGCCGGAAAATCTGCGAATTCGCCTCGACAAAGAACTCGATCAGGAAACTTTGTCATTGCTGGATGACCGGTGCAGGCTCGATGCGAAACTCTGGTCCCTGCTGGCGATACGTCGACTCCCCAAGGGCACGAATATACCGTCGCTCCAGCGTCAAATCACCATGAGAGCGATTGCCCGATACGGGGCACTCCTAGCACCGTAACGCCAGGTTGCATCACGTCTTCGATGCACGGCGCCCTTTATCCAAAATGATTGCAAAAACGGATACGGTCGGCGGTCGCGCCTGGAGGTACGCGCGGCCGCTATCCTCGCGCCATGGACTTCGGCGGGAACAACGCTGATACGGTTTGAAGGGCAGGGCTTGCGGCCGTCTGATATTCCGGCACCCAGCGCCGCAGATCACGCCGCACTTCATCGTCGCTCAGCACGCGATGCTGCATCAGCCACGGCAGTAGTTCGTCGAGCAGATGGTCCGGCACTTCGCGCGCGCGGGCGATCCGCAGCTTTGGATGCGGCGTCCGCGTCGTCGTTTCGTCGTCGGCGAGCAGTTCCTCGTAGAGCTTCTCGCCTGGTCGCAACCCGGTGAAGTCGATCCGGATCTGCCCTTCCGAGAAGCCGTACAAGCGAATCAGGTCGCGCGCGAGATCGACGATCTTGACCGGTTGCCCCATCTCGAGAATAAAGATCTCGCCGCCGTGCCCCATGCTCGACGCCTGCAGCACGAGTTGCGACGCCTCCGGAATCGTCATGAAAAACCGCGTGATCTCGGGATGCGTGACCGTTACTGGGCCACCCTTGGCGATCTGCTGTTGGAACTTCGGAATCACGCTACCCGCGCTCCCGAGCACGTTGCCGAAGCGCACGGTCTCGAACTGCGTACCGCCGCTCGTCTGCTGCAGCGCCTGGCAGGTCATCTCCGCCAAACGCTTGCTGGCACCCATCACGTTGGTCGGGTTGACGGCCTTGTCGGTAGAGATGAGCACGAAATGACGGACGTTGTGGCGGATCGCCGCGCATGCCACGCGGTACGTGCCAAGCACATTGTTGCGCAGCGCTTGCCACGCGTTGTGCTCCTCCATCAGCGGCACGTGCTTGTATGCGGCCGCATGAAACACGATGTGCGGCGCATGACGCGACATCACCTGATCGAGCAGCAGCGAATCCTTCGCGTCGCCGATGATCGGCACCACTGGCTGGTCGGGGAAGCGCTCACGCAACTCTTCGGCAAGCCGGTACATCGCGTATTCGGACAGATCGAACGCAACGAGCTGCGCCGGAGCAAAGCGAAGGATTTGCCGGCAAAGCTCCGAGCCGATCGAGCCGCCTGCGCCCGTCACCATCACGACGCGGCCGCGCAGCAATGCCTCGACGTGCGGCGTGTCGATCGTCACCGCATCGCGACCGAGCAGGTCCTCGAGGTCGATATTGCGTACTTGCGACAGGAACCCCTGCCCGGGCATCAGCGCGGTCAGCGACGGCAACACCATCGCCTTCACACCCGCGCGCACGCACAGCGTCGCAACGCGGCGCTGCGTTTCGACGGAGGCCGACGGAATTGCGATGATCGCGTATTCGACTTTCATCAAGTCGGTCCAATGCTTCAGGTCATTGAACGAACCAAGCACCTTATAGCCGTAGATCTCGCGCCCTTGCTTTGTGACATCGTCGTCAAGCAGGCCAACCAGACGCCACTCACCCGAGCGCGACAGCTCGCGCGCGAGACTCGCGCCTGCCGTGCCCGCGCCAAGCACCAGCACGGGCTTGCCCTGCCCGACCAGCCCGCCGTACAGATAAAACTCCTTTGTCGCGCGGTACAGCGCGCGGGCGCCGCCCATCGCGAGGAACAGCATCAGCGGCGACACGATCAACACCGAGCGCGGAATGATCGGAGACGGCTGGAACATTACCGCGCCGATCATCACGATCACACCGCCGCCTGCGACCGCCTTCGAAATGCGCATCAGGTCGGGCAGGCTCGCGAACACCCACAGGCCGCGGTACAGGCCGAACAGATGGAACATCAGCGCATAGACCGGCAACGCCCAGACGAGCGCCGTCAGCGCGCCGCCCAGAAAATCAGGCGGAACGCTGCCATTGAAACGAACGAGATAAGCGAACAACCATGACGCGACAACCGCCGTCAGGTCGAACAGGAAAGCACTCAGTGAAAGCCACGATGCTTTGGATCGCAACATCGGCGGGAAACCTCAAGAGTTGTTTTCGGCGGCCGATTGAAATCGGCGCCAGTGCATGTCGATCACCAGTCCGATACATGCCAGGACGCCGTACCATGCGAGGAACGACAGCCATTGCTGCCATTCCGGGCGGCCCTTTGCCCATACGGCGACGATTATGCCTGCGAGCATGATGAGGTACCAATAAAGAGCAGTCCGGCGATGACCTACGCCCGCCCGGACCATTCTTTGATAATAATGCTCCCGATGCGCTTGCCAGAACTTTTCACCACGTAACAGACGTCTCAAAAGTGTTACAGACGCGTCAGCAATAAAGGGGGCGAACACCAGTGCCGGGAACCAGATCGGCCACACATTAGTACGCCAGCCCCAATAGCCGAGCGCGCCGGCCAGGAAACCGAGCGGAATGGAGCCCGCGTCACCGAGAAACAGACGCGCCGGATGAAAGTTCAACAGCAGAAAGCCGAACGCTGCCCCGGCCACCACTGCACCGGCCACGGCGAGATCGGGGGACGGATTCGCACTGGTGAGCGACCCTGCAGCGTATGCGCCGAAGCCGAACAGCGCCATGCCGCCTGCGAGGCCGTCGGCACCATCCATGAAGTTGTACAGGTTCGTCAGCCAGACCATCACGAAACCGACGCCCACGAGCAGCCACCACGGCGCATCGGCGGGAAAAACAGCGATCAATCCGACGACCGCCGCAAGATGCGCCGAGAACCGGACACGGGCCGGCAAGCCGCGCCGGTCGTCGACCTGTGACAACGCAGCGAGCCCCGCGGCAGCTACGGCGATCAGCCAGAGGCGCGGCGCCAGAGTCAGCAGCGCGACGACACAGACCGGCACGATGCCCCAGCCGCCGACGCGCGGCGTCGGCAGGGTATGCAGCGATCGGTCGTTTGGAATGTCGGTGGCGAGGCGCCACGCGAGACCGGTCGCGAGCAACACGCGCAGGATGGCCGTCGATGCGAGGGTAGCGGCCAGCGCCACCGCGACCGCAGCAGGCCACGCGGATATCGGGAAATGCATGTCGACTATTGTTGTGTATCGCGCGAACGATACCATGCCGCGGTCGTTTCGAGGCCCTGGCGAGTCGTATAGGGCGGTTGCCAGCCGAGCACGTGCTTGATCCGGCCCGTGTCGAGCTGCAGGCTGCCTGTCAGGCGGTCGATTGCCGCGCTGCGGCCGGTCAGCCTGCCGAGCGCGCGCAGTGCCGCCACCGGGACCGGCAGAAGGCGCGCCGGCTTGCCCAGGGCATCGCCCACCAGACGCAGCAGATCCGTGATCGACGGCGGATCGTCATCGGCGACGTGGAAACATTCGCCGGCTGCCCTCGGATCGATCGCGCACCGTAACAGCGCGTCGGCCAGGTTGTCGACGTAGACGATGCTGCGGCGAGCGGCGATGGAACCAAGCGGCAACGGCATGCCGCGTGCGACTGCGTCCATCATGCTCAAGAAATTGGCGCCGACCGCCGGGCCGTAGACGAGCGGCGGACGCACGACGACGACGTCGAGCCCGGCAGACGCGCCGAATCGCGCGAGTTGCTGCTCAGCACGGAGTTTCGAGCGGCCGTATGCGTCTTGCGGATCGGGATGGGTACTTTCGGACAGCGGCGCTCCACCATCGCTCTCGGCGACCGCCTTGATGCTGCTCGCGTATACGATTCGGCGCACGCCGTGCTTGCGTGCGGCTTGCGCGAGGCGCAGCGTACCCGCGACATTGGTCGCGTCAAATGCGACATCGGGATCGGGTGACTTGTCGTGCATCACATGCACGCGCGCAGCAAGATGGATCATGCAATCGGCGGCGAGGTCGGCGGGCCAGCTCTCGTCGAGGCCGTCCCAATCGGCAGCGCCATGGACCCATTCGCGCACGCCGTCGACGCATGTGCCCGGTCGCCGAACCAGCGCGGTGACGGTATGGCCGGCGTCCAGCGCGCGACGACAGACTGTACGGCCGACGAAGCCGTTCGCGCCGGTGACGACGAGACGCATCATCACATCCTCCTGCCCGATTGGCCGGCGCCATCGTGCGCCGACGCGGGGTTTCCATTATCGCGAAGCGGCGCCGGTGTGGCCAACAGCACGCCAACCTTCTCGACAAGCGGCGCGACCATCCGCTCCCACCCGTGCTCGCCCTCGACAAAGGTCCGCGCACGCCGAGCCATCTCGACCGCGGAAGTGTCGTCGGCAACAAGCTGCTCGATGCGCCCGACAAATTCCTCTGGCGTATCTGCAATCAGCAGGTCCTCGCCGGACTTCGCACCCAGGCCCTCGTGCCCCAACGACGTGGTGACGACCGGCAACCCCAGCGCCATGTATTCAAGAATCTTGTTCTGCACGCCAGCGCCGATGCGCATCGGGCACACGCCGATGGCCCCGTCGGACGCCGCCTCCGCGACCGACACGACCCGGCCGGTCACCTCCACGCCATCGTACGCGCGGAACCGTTCGGCCAGCGCGGGTGCGATGGACCCGACTATCCGGAACCGATAATCGGCACGGTTGCGCAGCAACGGCAGCACGGCCTCCGCGAAGAAGTGGCACATGTCCTGATTCTGGACCGTGCGCATGTCGCCGATGAAGATGAGTATCCGGCTCGCCATGCTTCGCACCGTAAACGGTAGCGCCGACAAGTCCACACCGTTGGAGCAAACCATCACGTCCCTCGCAGGCGAGTCGGGGAACAGATAGTCTCGATCGGTTTTCGACACCAGTACCGACAGGTCGAAATCGCGGACGACGGCACGCTCGTAGTCGAGCAGGCGCTTCGCCTCGATGCCGAATACGCGTGACTTGAGCCCGCGCGCGTTCCTGAGTTGCTTGACGCGACTGTAATTGAGCGAGATTGCGTCAGTCATTTCGAGGACGCGCGGCTTGTCCGCCCCCCGTACGTACTCGGCGCAGCGCACGAGATGGACCAATGCGCCGTCGTGCGACGGCAGCAGCCGGGAGACAGCCGCCGCGAAGGCACCGCTCCGGTAGTACGCCACCTGTAACGGTGTTCGCGTGGGCAACGCGAGCAACGTATTGACGTAGGAGCGCCAGCGCGGCAGGTAAACTCGCTCGACCCGATCGAAAACACCGTCGTCAGGCAGTTCCGCGTGCAGTTCCTCCTCGGTCTCGCACAAGCTCAGCAACGTCAGCGAGTAATGGCGGGCCAGCACCCGGCAGAGGTGATAGATCCGCAATTTGTCGCCGCCGATCACCGGGTATGGAAACCGGGGAGTCAGCACCAGCAGTTTCTTCATGTCCCGACTCATGAAAGACGCGCCCAAAAATCCTGGATTGATGGACGCACGGCAGACTCCGAAAAGGAGCGAGCGCGGTTCAAGCCAGCGCCGAGCGCGACATCGAATCGCCCGCTGTCGTCCCATACCGCGCGGATCTGTTCCGCCATCTCTTCCACCGAGCGAGGATCGAACTGCAACGCACAATCGCCAGCGATCTCGGGCATCGACGTGGTATTGCTGCATGCGACAGGCGTCCCGGACGCCATCGCCTCCAGCAATGGAATCCCAAAGCCTTCGAACAGCGATGCAAAGACGAACGCGCGAGCCTGCCGGTACTGCTCGCGCAGTTCTACGCGCGACACGTAACCGAGCAGCTCGACGACGTTCGTGAGGCCGAGCGACGCCGCGAGCCCGAGAAAATGCGCATGATGCTCGGTCTTGATCCCGGCGATCCTGAGCCGCGCGTCGTCGCCCAGCGACGGCCGCGCGATCGCGAACGCCTGTAGCAGACGACCGACGTTCTTGCTCGGCACCTCACCAGCCACGGTAAACAAGTAGGGTTGGCGCGCCATGCGACTCAACGGAGGGGCAAACCAGTCATCGGAAATCGTGTTCGGAACAACGCGTACGTCCGCCTCGCGCAACGCGAACTTCCCGACCAGTTCCTGCTGGGTGAATCGCGAGACGGTCAACACGACGTCGGCCCGACGCACGAGCCGCGGCACCACATGGCGACGGTAGACGCGACCGGCGGTTTGGTAAAACGACCGCGCCGGCGGCAGCACGTGCCAAGGCGCCATGTAGATCAGATCATGGACGACGGCGAGCACGCGCGTGTTGCCAGTGGAGCGCAGCGGCCCCGTGTTGTACGGACACAGTAGATAGTCCAGTTGCTGTTCGCGGCACAAGCGCGGCAACTCGACCTGCTCCCACCACGGAAAGAAACCGCGCCCTTGACTGACGCACGGCCACTCGTCGGCTGTCACGCCGCTCGGAGCCAGACCCAGCATCGACGCGCTGACCGGTTCCACCAGTTGCCTGGCGAATCGACCCATGCCGCGATAGTTGCCTACCATCCAGGTGACATCCACCCCCAACTTCACGCGATACTCCTCATGCGAGCCGACTCATGTGCGCCGGAGTTCGCCCGGCACGGCGCCGCAGACGATGAGCGTGCCCTGCAATCGCAGGCGACGCGACGGCGGCCGCTCCGCGACGAAAATCGCGCAATCGTGCCGCGCGACTCCGACGCCTCGTCGCTTCCTGCAAGTTCGACAAACCGCGAACGCCGAACTGGCGAAACGGACGCACTGCGCGGCGCCAATGCAGTCGTACCGAGACGGACCGTCACCCATGCCCCTCTTCGAACATCCAGCGCAACGTGCTCTCGAGCGGAATATCATCAAGTGGCCCGATGGCAGCCTGCAACCGCGCGTCGTCGCCCTGCAGCCGACGCACGTCGTTCGCGCGCACGAATGCGGGGTTGACGCGTACCTCGATCGCATAGCCGGCAATCCGTTCCATCATCGCGATCACTGCCTTCAGCGACACCGCGCTCCCCGAACAGACATTGAACACGCCGCCGGCCGGCGCCCGCTCCAAAAGGCGTCGATAGGCGTCCACCACGCGCCGCACGTCCGAGAAATCCCGCTCGACGTCGGTATTACCGAGTTCGATCACGCGCTCGCCACGCTGGAAATGGCCGACGATCTTCGGTAGCAAAAACTGCGGCGACTGCCCGACGCCCGTGTAGTTGAACGGACGGGCGACGACGATCGGCAACTTGTCGCACCACAGGCGCGCCATGTATTCCATCGCCAGTTTGCTGACCGCATAATCGTTCGCGGGATTTGGCTCGACCGATTCGTCGATGATCTCAACGGCCGCGTTGCCATAGATGTTGGCGCTGCTCGCCAGCAAAACCGCGCGCGGACGATTCTCCAGATTCGCGAGCGCTTCCAGCAGGTTCCGTGAACCGACGACGTTGGTACGATAGATCGCATCCACGTCGCCGTGGGCGACGAACGACACCGCCGCAAGATGCGCGACGACGTCCGGCTGCACTTCCGCGATGACGTTCGCGAGCACGGCGCGGTCGCACAGATCGACCCGATACGTGTCAGGCCCGACCGCGTCGGGCCCGTGCGTCGTGCCGAACACGCGATAGCCGGCGGCCCGCAGCGACTGCGCCAGATAGTCGCCGGTGAAGCCGCCGAGCCCCGTGATCAGGGCACGCGGGGCGTCAGAACGAGAAGCCGAGTTCATTGCGACGCAAATCCGCTTCGACCATCATCGCGCACAGCTCCTCGAGCGTCGTCTTCGGCTCCCAGCCCAACTTCTGCTTTGCCTTCTCGGGATTCCCGATCAACAGATCGACTTCAGCCGGCCGATGGAACTTCGGATTCACGCGGACCAGCGTCTTGCCGGTGGCGACATCGACGGCGATTTCCTGCTCGTCACTGCCCTTGAATTCAAGGTCGACGCCAGTCGCCTTGAACGCCATGCGCACGAAATCGCGCACGGTCTCGGTACGGTTCGTGGCCAGCACGTACGTGTCCGGTTCGTCGACCTGCAGCATGCGCCACATGCCTTCGACATATTCCTTCGCGAAGCCCCAGTCGCGCTTCGCGTCCATGTTGCCCAGTTCGAGCACGTCGAGCTGACCGAGCTTGATCTTCGCGACGGAGTCGGTGATCTTGCGCGTGACGAATTCGCGGCCGCGCAGCGGCGACTCGTGGTTGAACAGGATCCCGCTGCAGCCGAAGATGTCATAGCTCTCGCGATAGTTCACCGTGATCCAGTGCGCGTACAGCTTCGCCACGCCATACGGGCTACGCGGATAGAACGGCGTCGATTCGATCTGCGGGATCGCCTGCACCTTGCCGAACATTTCCGACGTGCTGGCCTGGTAGAAGCGGATCTTCGGATTGACGATGCGAATCGCCTCGAGCAGGTTCAGCGGACCAATGCCGGTGATCTCCGCGGTGGTGACCGGCTGGTCGAAGGACACGCCGACGAAGCTCTGCGCCGCAAGGTTGTACACCTCCGTTGCCCCGGTCGTCTGAAGCAGGCGAATGCTCGCCGACAGATCCGTCAGGTCGTATTCGACCAGATGCAGGTTCGGATGCTTGGCGATGCCCAGTTCTTCGATGCGCCAGAAGTTCACCGAGCTGGTGCGGCGGTAGGTGCCGTAAACCGTGTAGCCCTTATCAAGCAGCAACTCGGCCAGGTAAGCACCGTCTTGTCCCGTGATGCCAGTGATGATGGAAGTTTTCTTAGACATAATGATCCTACTTTAAGAATACGCTTCATCGCGCATGAGAATTTTTGCCAATCCGCGAGCACTCTGCGCCCATGTCAGGAACGGCATACCGCGAGACGAAGGCTCCTGCTGCTTCGCTCGGAGTTCTAGCCATGCCTTGATCTCGGTCGCCAGATCGCGGCCATCTTGCGCGGAAAAATAAAATGCATGCTCGCCAGCCACTTCACGAAACACCGGCAGATCGCGCGCAATGATCGCCAATCCATGTTGCGCGGCTTCGATCAGCGGCAAACCAAAGCCTTCACCATAGGACGCCGCGATCAGGCACGAGCTTGCCCCATAGATTTTCTCCAAATAGACGTCCGACGCATTTTCGAGCCAGAACAAGCGGCGCCCCTGCTCCGCGTGTGCCCGCAGGCGGGCGACCACGTCCTCCACCATCCAGCCCTGTCGCCCCACGACGACCAGATTGACATTCTGATTGTCGCGCCACAGCTGCTCAAACGCATCCAGGACCTGAGCATGCCCCTTGCGCGGTTCCAGCGTCCCGACCATCAGGAACGTCGGGGCATTACGCAGGTGTTGAAGCACCTTGCTTCCGTTTGGCGGCATTTCCGAAGACGTCGAGAAATTTTCGATATCCGCCCCGAGATGGAACCAGTCGATCTCGAAGCGGCGTGCGCGATCCGGAGCGTGCGTCGTCAGCCATGACGACAGATCCGTCGCCACGGCCTGCGAAATACACAACGCTCCGTCGTTCTCCGCCACGACATCGAGCCACCCCGTAAATCCATCGGCAGCGCCAGGAACGAAGTACTGGGGGAGCAGCACGCACAGCAAATCGTAGACGACAAACTTGACCTGCACACCCTGCAATCGCATGCTTTGATAAAAAGCCCGCTGCGCCGGAACGACGCGCGGTTGCAGATCCAGGCCGACGAATACGTCTCCTGCCGCATAGTCGATCGGTTCGTCCTGCAGCCAGCCGTCCTCGAACCCCATCAGCCGCGCCGTAAAGTCACGTGCATAGCGATAGGAATCCTTCGTTGTGGCATAAACCGGCTCGACTCGAAAACCGTCAGGAGGAGAATCCAGCCATTCCTTCAGCAGATTGCGCACCACGCGCTGGATCCCGCTTCTGGCATCCACCTGCACGAGTTCGGAGATGTCGACCAGCAATTGCCGCTTGTTGTTGCGCGGAACAAAGCTCCTTGCCGCGCTCAGTGCCCAGGTGCGCAACTGATCGTCGCTGGCCTGACCGGCGCGACGCGCGATTGCGCGAGACAATACGACCGGATTCGCATTCTCGCGGAGATAGAACCGCTCGATGGCATCGCGATACTGTTGCGCACAGACGTCGGGCGCATGGGCGGTTACGATGATGTCCCGCGCGCGCGCGCCCATCCGTTGCCGGCGTGCCGGATCCGAGCGCAACGTTTCCAGCGCATCGACCAGTTGCTCGTCAGTAAACTCGTCCGGCAACATCCATACCGCCTCGCGATCCAGGTCTGCCATGCTTCCGTTGGCATTGACGATCGTCGCCTTGCCATAGTTCATGCAGTCCAGCACCGTCCCGGACGTCTCACCGCGCGACAACGTACGCAACTGGACGCCGACATCGACTGCCGCCAGATACCGGCGGAACATCTGCGCATCGGCCCAACCGGTGATGCGGACTCGACCGCCCATTTGCCGAATGGTACGCGCGAGTTTCTCGCCATACTCGGTCGGCTGATTTTCTCCGACGAATATCAGATGACAAGCCCGATCGCGCGCGAGCGCTGATTGGCCCCATGCACGAAGCAACCGATGATTCAGCTTTGACGGCCCAAGTCCGCCGAACGCGCACACCACGAAGTCGTCCTTGCCAATTCCCAGCGCATCGCGAGCGTCCTCGCCGCTCGACGCGGTACTCGCATCGCGCATGTGGGGAATGACGGTCCAGTCTGCTACGTCCCCGCCATACCAGTGACGGGCCAGCCGCAGTGAATTGGGAGAATGGACGATCACGCCGAGGCCCTTCTGGATCACGCCCAAGCTGCACGGATACTCCCAGACCGCGTCCGCGATATCCGCGCTCAGATGTCGTGCCCTCAGGCCGACGTACCCGTGCGCGTCATACAGTGCCTTGGACCACCCGTCGGAACGGTTCCCGTGAATGGCCATGTGCGCAAGCACGCCCGAGAGAAAGAAATCGTGCAGAACAACGACTCCCGGCACGGCTTCCAGCAGCGGAAACATGTACTCGTGGAACGACGAGTTCCCGAAGTGATAGAGCACCCGATCGTACGAAGCCGCATGCTTGCGCAGCCACGCCGGCGTTTTGACCGAGACTTGCGCGAACTGGTCGGCCCGGATGTCGCGCATTGCGTCCGCATCGACGATTACGTCGATATCGTAAAAGCGCGCCAGTTCCGGCAGCAATTCGGCCGTGTAGTCTGCAATCCCGGTGCGGGCCGGCGGCATTGGCGACACGTAAGCCAGTTTGGGACGTCGCGAATGGGCTTCCGGCTCGCGCGCGTCGGCGAGCCAAGCTTGATGCCGCCGCTCGATTGCATCGAGCGCACACCGCCCGCTGCGATCCCACGAGAACTTGCCTGCCTGGCGCGTTCCGTGTTCGATCAGTGCCTGACGATAGCCCTCGTCCGTCAGGCCACGCTGCATGTGTTGCGCAATCGCGTCGTCGGATTTGGGATCGAACAGCGCTTCTTCCCAGCCAATCACTTCGGGAACGCTCGACGTATTCGCACCGATGACGGGTGCGCCGCAACGCATCGCCTCCAGTACCGGCAAACCGAAACCTTCATGCCATGAAGGAAAGACGAACAAGCGGCACAGGTTGTAAAGCGACAGCAAATCGTCGTCGGGCACAAAGCCCGTGCATACGACATCGTCCGCGTCCAGGCCGACTTGCCGGGCCAGGCGCATCAATGCCTCGCGGCTAGCCGGTTGAATCGAGCAAACGATCGCCAGCTGGTGCGACTTCCTCAATTCGGACGGCAACAATGCGAACGCGCGGATCATGCCTTCAACGTTCTTGCGGTGATCGATCCCCCCCGTATAGAGCACAAACGGTTTCGTCAGCCCGTATTTGCTTCGCAGCGCGGTTTCGCGCTCGGCAGCAATCTGCTCGGGACGGAACCATGCGTCGACATCGGCGGACATGTTGACCGACCATTCTGGCGAGAGATCTAGATGTTCGATCCCTTCCGAGCGAGACGATTCGGAGATGGCCAACCACAGATCCGCGCGTCGAAGATGTTCGATTTTCTCCAGGTACCAATCCTTGAAAAGAGGATTCTCCAGATAAGGCTTGGCGTAGAGGTATGGAATCAGATCGTACAGCGTGACCGCGACCGGAACGTTCGTCTGAAGCGCGTGAATGCTGGTAATCGAATCATCGCCGAAGCCCTCGAAGTAGCTGGCGATATAAATGAAGTCCGGCTGCAGGCTCGTCAGAAAGGCTTCATAGGTCAATTCGCTGGCGTGACGGCGCCAGCGATTAGCTTTATCCGCATGCGCGACGGGCGCTGCCGCATACCAGACGTGAATGCTCCCCGTCGGGAGCAATGCCTCGAACTGCTGGCGCAAGATGCGCGCAGACTCCTCGAACGCGCCATTCAGCGCAAGTACGATTTCGTGGTCGCCGCGATTCCGGATCATCGCCTTGACGATGGACTCGGTGTAACGACCCACGCCGCGATTGCGCGAGTTGAGGCTCTGCGCCCCCTGCATGTCAACAACGATACGCATTATTCAGTGTCCCCATGGTCCGGCGCGAGCGCTGACTTGAGCGCCATATACGCTTCGCGCGCGCGGGGTGTCAAACCGTCATCGTCGATCGGCTTTCTCTGCATCGACTGCGCAGGAGCCCCCACGATGATCCGAACGATCCTCTGCTTCACACCGGGCATCGCACCCAACGCTCGCACCGCCAATCGTCGAAGACGGGGATTGCGATTGACGTACGCGACGCTTCGGAACAGCACACGCCTCATGCCGGATTTGCATGTCCCTTTCGCGCCACGCGCGAACGTGACGGCGCTTCTCAAGGGCGCAGTGACACGCCATGACGTGCTGCCATAGACCGCCTGCAATTGCTCGGCGGCGCGCTGCGCATCGTCCTGGACCCGCCTCAGTTCGCCGTTTACTTGTCCCAGGTCACCCCGGACACGCCCCAGGTCGCTGCGGATCTGCCCCAGTTCATCAAGGGCTCGCATCAGTTCACTGCGGGTGCCGCTCAACTCTTCGCGAATCGAGCCCAGCTCGCCATGAAGGCGCCCCATTTCGCTCTGAGTCCGTTGAATCTGTTCGGCGGCGTGCTCATGCTGCCGGGCGGCTCCTGCCTCGAAACGCGCAGCAAGCCCGTCCAGCGACAGCCCGTAATCGGCATCGAACGCTTCGTTGAATAGTGCTGCGTCGGCTTCACTGCCGGATTTCTGGGCAACAATGGCGTAATCCGGACTTACGCCACCGAGCACATCCAGAAGACGGGCCCGCGCCCCCTCTTCCAGTAACGCAGGGGACTCCTGCAGTCGAAGTCGCTTGACTCTGGCAAATCCAGCATGCTCGCCCACGAAACTGAGGAGTTCGGAAGGAATCGGTCGAACGTGGCTGGGATCCAGATAGAAATTGCAGCCCGCGACGACGATATTTTCCGGGTTCGGCGTCTCGAGAATCAATAGACCACCCGGCTTCAGTACGCGCAACGCTTCGCTGACGATTCTTCGAACTTGCTCAAAGGGCACATGCTCGACAACGTGAAACGCCGAAACGAGCGCGTGACTATTGGAATCGAGCGCAGCAAGATACTCGATAGCATCGCCCTGAAATACCGACAGACCGCGCTCCCGACATGCTTCCAGCATATCGCCATCGAGGTCCATACCGACTGCGGCGAACCCCGATTCGCCCACCAACTCCAGCCACTCACCGCGACCGCAACCCAAATCGAAGGCTTTCCCGCCCGGATGGAGCGTCGCAAGGGGCGCAATAAACGGCCGGTATTTCGCCAGCCGACTTTTGATCAGTTCCCTTGAGCCTCGATGCTGATCTTCAAACGCGCGATAAAAGCTATCCACTACGACAAACTCCTCACCATCGTCCAGCAGCCAGGCCACATCGACGAAATTATCCACCACCGACAAGCAGAACCGCGAGAAGCGCGGCTCCTGAATCAAGTTGACGTCATCGGTGATCGCGTTCCGGGCGCGGCCCGGCGCTCTCACGCATGTGCTTCACGGCAACTTGCCTGCATACAAGTGGACGATGTGTCGACATCAGACCCTCGACACGCCTGCGCCGCGAGCAGGCCATCGTTGGTCAAGAACGGCACAGCCGCGCCAAGCCGGGAATGTCCGTACGTGGACTGGAATTCCCGCTTGGCGCTTCACACCACGAGCCCCGCTAGATTCGAAGGGCTGGCATGATTCCCGACATCAAGCCCGGCCGTATACGTCTTCGAAGCGAACGATGTCATCTTCGCCGAGATATTCGCCGCTCTGCACTTCGATCATCACGAGGTCCAGCACGCCCGGATTCTCGAGGCGGTGCTTGTGACCGGCGGGAATGTAGGTGGATTCGTTGGTTCGAACGAAAATTTCCTGGTCGCCGTTGACGACCTTGGCCATCCCGCACACGACGATCCAGTGCTCGCTGCGATGATGGTGCATCTGCAAACTGAGACTCGCGCCCGGCTTGACTTCGATGCGCTTGATCTTGAAGCGCGGGCCTTCCTCCAGCACCGTGTACGTGCCCCATGGGCGGCTCACCGTACGATGCAGTTTGTATGCATCGTGATTCTGCTTCTTCAGGCGGGCTACCACCTGCTTCACGTCCTGAGCGCGATCGGGATGCGCGACCAGCAGCGCGTCCGGCGTATCGATGATCATCAGGTCGGCCACACCGACTGCCGCCACGACGCGATCCGGGCTCTGCACGTACGTGTTTTGGCTGTCGACGAAGATCGCTTCGCCCACGGCGCGATTGCGGTCCTGGTCCGGCGCGACCAGTTCGCGCACCGCACCCCATGAGCCGATATCGCTCCACCCGAAACTGGACGGCACCACGACCACGTTGGACGAACGCTCCATCACAGCGTAGTCGATCGAGATGTCGGGCATTTTCTGGAATGACTCGGCGGGAATCTCGAGCATCTGTGCCGATCCCTTGTCCGATTGCAGCGACGCCCAGCATTCATCGGCCGCCGTCGCAACGTCCGGGGCATGGCGAGCCATCTCGTCGAGAATCACACCAGCCTTGAAACAGAACATGCCCGAGTTCCACAGGTAATTACCTGCTGCGACATATTCGGCAGCCTTCACTGCGTCGGGTTTTTCGACGAAGCGCAGCGCCACGCGGCCGTTCCCGACCCGATCCCCAGCCTCAATGTAGCCAAAGCCCGTGTCCGGCCCCGTCGGCACGATGCCGAACGTCACCAGCTTGTCCTGCTTCGCAAGTTCGATCGCGCTCGCGACCGCGGCCGCGAATCCCTGCTGATCCTGGACCAGATGATCGGCTGCGAGCACGAGCATCAGCGCGTCGCGCCCGTACTTCTCCGCAACATGATGCGCCGCCATCGCCACGGCGGGCGCCGTGTTGCGACCGGTCGGTTCGAGCATGAATACACCCGACTGCTGATTGCCGAGCGCGGCATAGCCGAACTCGTCCTTGCTCATGAAGTAGTAGTCGCGGTTCGTGACCGTCAACAGTTCTCCGCGCTCGGATTCCCCGTCATTGCCGATCGCCGCTGCCGCCCGGCGGTAGGTTTTCACAAGCAAGCTTTCACCATCCGCAAGTTTCATGAACGGTTTGGGATGCCCTTCGCGGGAAACTGGCCACAGTCGGGTGCCAGCACCACCGGACAGGATGACGGGAATTAACATCACATACACTCCAGAGATTTAGGATCCGTTGGCGAGACCAAAGCCTTCGCCATGTGTCTCAATACACCACCGGCATCGGTGTCAGCCGGCCAAACCGGACCAAAACGCGAATTATAGCCGGCGAACTACTTTCCCCGGAAACGGCCGGGGGCGCCCGGAACAACCGCCGGGAACGGCCCGGACATTCGGATGGGCCAACCGACGGAGGTCGCCATGACCTCTCATTCGCTCAAACACAGTTCCAATGCATTGCGCCAGTCCGGCATCCGCAAGCCGAAGACTTCTGCCAGCTTTTCCAGCGCCATCCTCGAATTGGCCGGCCGCTTGGCAGGCGTCGGATAGTCCGCCGTGGAAATCGGCACAACCCTCGGCGCATGAGAACCCATGGCGATATCGAATATCGCTTCGGCAAAGCCGCACCAGGAGGTCGCCCCCGCAGAAGTAAAGTGATAGACGCCGGTCCGGTGCGCCCACCAGTCAGTGTCGGGCGACGCGATGCCCTGGGCGAGGATGTGCGATGTCGCGGCGGCGATGGTCCCGGCCCAAGTCGGGGCGCCGATCTGATCCGCGACGACCCGCAATTCCGGACGCTCTGCACCGAGCTTCAGCATCGTCAGCAGGAAGTTCCTGCCGCGTCGGCCATATACCCAGCTCGTCCGCAGAATCAAATGCGCACATCCGGTCGCAGCGATCGCCCGCTCACCCTCCAGCTTGGCCGCCCCATATGCGTTCAAGGGATTCGGCGTGTCGGTTTCGACATACGCGGCCGCTTTCGTACCGTCGAACACATAATCGGTCGAGTAGTGAATCAGCGTGCCACCGCTACGTGCTGCTTCTTCAGCGAATACGCGCGGTACGTCGACATTCAGGCGTCGCGCGAGGTCGACCTCGCTCTCAGCCTGGTCCACCGCTGTATAAGCGGCCGGGTTCACAATCAGGGTCGGCTTCAGATCTCTCACGAAAGCGCGCACACGATCAAGATCGGAAAGATCGAGCATCGACCGGTCACACGGCACAACGCGGCCGAGCCCCTGGAGCGATCGCAACAGTTCGAAACCAACTTGGCCGGTTACCCCGGTTACGAGAATCGTCGGCTCTTGCGCTGTATTCTGTCTCAAGCGTAGACCTCGGCTTCACTGAGCCGTGCGCCTGCGGCATCTTTGGCCGCCAGCAACGGTTCCATATCGATCGGCCATTCGATCCCGATCTCCGGATCGTTCCACACGATACAGCGCTCGTGCTCGGGATACCAGTAGTCGGTCGTCTTGTACAGGAACTGCGCAGCATCGGACAGCACGACGAAGCCATGCGCGAAACCGGGTGGAACCCATAGCTGCCGATGGTTCTCGGCCGACAGCACGACTCCGACCCACTTGCCAAAATTCGGCGAACTCTTGCGGATGTCGACCACGACATCGAATACCTCCCCCTCCACGACGCGCACAAGCTTCCCCTGTGCGTGCCGAACCTGATAGTGCAAACCGCGCAGCACCCCTTTGGCGGAACGCGAATGATTATCCTGAACGAATTCAACACCAGCCGTCACGTGCTCCGCAAACTCCCGCGCGTTGAAGCTCTCATAAAAATAGCCCCGCGCATCGCCGAACACCTGCGGTTCGATGATTTTGACTTGCGGCAGAGCCGTTTCCGTTACTTGAATTGCCATGCGACCTGATCCGAAAGGACGTGTTCGAGATAACGCCCGTAGCTGTTCTTTGCCAGCGGTACGGCAAGCTTGCGCAACTGATCCGAATCAATCCACTGCCTGCGATAAGCGATCTCTTCAGGACAGGCCACGACAAGCCCCTGCCGCTTCTGCAATGTTGCGATGAACGTCGCCGCATCGATAAGAGAATCGTGCGTGCCGGTATCAAGCCACGCGTAGCCGCGCCCCATGATCTCCACGTCGAGCTTGCCGTCAGCGAGATAGCGGGAATTCACGTCGGTGATCTCGAGTTCGCCACGCGCCGATGGCTTGATATCGGCGGCAATTTCACACACCTGGTTGTCGTAGAAGTACAGGCCGGTCACCGCATAGTTCGAGCGCGGCACGACCGGCTTCTCCTCGATCGACAGCGCGCGAAATTCCTTGTCGAATTCGACGACGCCGTAACGCTCGGGATCCTGCACGTGATACGCGAACACAGTCGCGCCCGACTCCTTCGCGTCCGCACGCTCGAGTTGTTTCGCCAGATCGTGCCCGTAGAAGATGTTGTCACCGAGAATCAGCGCCGACGGATCGTTGCCGATGAAATCCCGGCCGATGATGAACGCCTGCGCGAGCCCGTCCGGCGACGGTTGCACCGCGTAGCGAATATTCATCCCCCACTGGCTGCCGTCGCCAAGCATCGCTTCGAAGCGCGGCGTATCCTGCGGTGTCGAGATGATCAGTATGTCGCGGATCCCGGCCACCATCAGCGTGGACAGTGGGTAGTAGATCATCGGCTTGTCGTACACCGGCAGGAGCTGCTTCGATACGACATGCGTGATCGGATACAGGCGAGTGCCGGACCCGCCCGCGAGAATGATGCCTTTACGTGCCATTGGCCATGCCCTCAAGTGCGCTGCGCGTAATTCGTCTCTACCCACTTGCGATATTCACCGGACACGACGTCGTCGACCCACGCCTGATTGTCGAGATACCAGTGCACCGTCTTCGCCAGACCCGTCTCGAACGTCTCCAGCGGCTTCCACCCCAGTTCGCGCGCGAGCTTACGCGCGTCGATCGCGTAGCGGCGGTCGTGACCGGGGCGATCCGTCACGTAGGCAATCTGGTCACGATAAGAGCCCGCTGTTTTCGGACGCGCGCTGTCGAGCAGGTCGCACAGCGTATGCACGACGTCGAGATTCTTCTTCTCGTTCCAGCCGCCGACGTTGTATGTCTCGCCCGGCGTGCCGCGTGCAAGCACCTCGCGAATAGCGCTGCAATGATCGCCGACGTACAGCCAGTCGCGCACGTTCTGCCCGTCGCCATAGATCGGCAGTTCCTTGCCCGCAAGCGCGTTCGCGATCATGAGCGGAATCAGCTTCTCGGGAAACTGATATGGGCCGTAGTTGTTCGAGCAGTTCGTCGTCAGCGTCGGCAGGCCGTACGTATGGTGATAAGCACGCACGAGATGATCGGAGCCGGCCTTCGTCGCGGAGTACGGGCTGTTCGGCGAATACGGCGTCGTTTCCGAGAATTGAGGATCAGTCGGGGACAACGACCCATATACCTCGTCGGTCGACACGTGCAGGAAGCGAAATGCGGCCTTGTCGGCATCACTCAGCCCACTCCAGTGCGAGCGCGCTGCTTCGAGCAACGTAAACGTGCCAACGACATTGGTCTGCACGAAATCGGCTGGACCATGGATCGAACGATCAACATGGCTTTCTGCGGCGAAGTGCACGACGGCGCGCGGCTGGTGCTCGGCAAACAGTGCATCGAGCGCAGCACGATCGCAAATATCAACAAGCGCAAACACGTGTTTCTGATTGCCACCCAGCGACTGCAGCGTGCTCAGATTGCCCGCATAGGTCAGCTTGTCGACATTGAGCACGGGCTCATCATTGTGGTGCAGCCAGTCGAGAACAAAGTTGGCACCGATAAAACCCGCACCGCCCGTCACCAGGATCATGAGACTTCCTCTATAAATGTGCAGCATCCCGGTCGGGTGCTCGCCGCAAGGCACGTTGCGGACGGCAACGCTCGGGGCCGCGTCAGGCCCGGATTTTAACCGGTCACCGCGGGTGTCAAAGTCAAGAAATGCGAATTTCGGGACGGAATGGAAGATTATAAGAAGTCGCACCTTGCAAGCGCCATACTTATAACAAGTCGAAACAACGTTCCGGCCCTGCATCGCCGAGTAAAAAATTCCGACAGATCAATGGGTTGAAGCGACCGAAAGCGATTGATCTGTCGGACGTCGAACTCGATAGGGGATGATCGAGCCGGGGTGATCTATGCCACGCCCGCTCGCGAAACGCTTCTCCGCAGTCCGAATTCGCGCGCGGCGTACGCGCTCCGGGACAGCCCCACGTCCGCCGACGCATTGCTAAGGTGCAGTACACCGCACCAATCGCAGTCGAGACAAGCATGGTGATGTGTGACCAGAGTGTGACACTACTCATCAGACAGCACGTTTGGAGTTCACCCTAACATGATGAGATAATTATTATTTTATAGGTGCGCCGTGCTGCGCGGCTGCTGATCGGTATCCTGATGCGCTCACAAACAGGGCATGCCGTGCATGGCTCGTCGGGCGCGCCAGTCCAGAATATCGAATGCATTCCCGTCGACCCAATCGAAAGTTTGCAGGCTCCTGACACGCCGAATCGGGATTTCCCAATGAGAAAAAATCTGAGGCTGGGCGCTGATGTTGACGTCGCCTTTGCATCAATACCGAAACCAGCTGCGCCACCCCGTTCACACGATGCGGTGTCAGGAGACGCGCCCGGTTCCTACTCCGCCCATCCAGACGAAAACGGCGCCAGCGCATCGCCGGTTCCCACGCGCACCAGCAGCCGGCAAGCGGTGAAGAAACTGCTGCGGCCGCTCGCGCAGGCTGCATACAGACTTCTCAAGCCAGCTATCCGGCCGGTCGCGCTCAGGGCACGGCGATATCTGCTCGCAGACCTGCAACAGGACTTGCGCCAGGAAATTCATCACTCGCTCTCGGTAAGCCTGAACAGACTGGAGGATGTTCGCCACCAGATCCATCAGGACGTCGTCGCGTCACAGTCGGCGATTCATCAGGAGTTGCAGAAGGCGACAGTGCAGATGGTGCAGGAGTTGCAGAAGGCGACAGCGCAGATGGTGCAGGAGTCGCAAAAGGCACAAGCGTCAATTCAGCGAGACGTGTCGATGGCCCGACAGGCGGTCGGCCGAGAAATTCAACAGGCGACGTCGGCGACCTCGCAAGAAATACGTGACACACAAGCTCCCCTCCGCGAGGAACTGCTTGCCGCACATCAGGAGGCGCTCGAACTCCAAAGCCTGCCCCTTCTCGCGATCGAGCGAACAGCGTCCGAAACGACGCAACGGCTCGACGAGTGGTTCGGCAACATCAGCCCCAAGCTGGACCGCATCGAGATTTACAGTCAGGCGACTGCTCGCCGCGTCGCGGTCAACTGCGGCAATGGCGCCGTACTTGTCAGAACGGAGGCCGGCTTCGCGCTTTGCGGCGAGAACGATCACGCGCTGCTCGCCTGCCTGCTCGAAAGCGGTGAATTGGAGCGCGGCACGCGACTGCTCATCGAAAAGTTCCTCGAGCCGGGGGACTGTTTCGTCGACGTTGGCGCGAATATCGGGCTGCATACACTTGCCGCCGCACGGTCGATGCAAGGTCAAGGGAAGATCATTGCATTCGAGCCCTTTGGTCCGACCAAGGCGCTGCTCGAACGGTCAGTGTGGATGAACGGTTTCTCGTCGCTGGTGGAGATTCATCAAGCCGCCGTCTCCAACGAGACGGGGCATCACAAGCTGTTTCTCGGTGCGACAAGCGGCCACCATTCCCTTTTCCCGCTAGACGAGCGCGCGAGCACGGACGCCGAGCCAGTCGAAGTCTCCGTCGTCAGAATAGATGACATCATTCCGGCGACACAGAAGGTCGACCTTCTGAAAATCGACGCGGAAGGGGCCGAACTTCAAGTCATCGAATCCGCGGCCGGACTCATCGGGCGCAATGCCGAACTCGCGATCATCGTCGAGTTCGGCCCGACGCACCTCGAACGAACGGGAATCGCGCCCACCGACTGGTTGAACACCTTTGCGGCGCACGGCTTGCAATATCGAGCCATCAACAGCGTTTCCGGCAAGCTGGAGCACTGGTCCATCGAAAATCTGCTCGCATGTGATTCGATCAATTTGCTGTTCAGTCGAAAAGATGCGGGCGTTTGGGAAAGGTTGGAAGCATGACGCAGGAAATCGTTGTCGTTGGTGCCGGAGGGCATGCAAAAGTCTGCATCGAGCTACTTCACGCAGCTGGTGAGAGCGTGGCTTACTGCATCGGCGGAGACGACAGTCCGGAGAAATGCCTCGGCATTCCCGTGCTGAAGGGCGATGAACATCTGGAGACACTGAGGCGCGACGGGTACACGCGTGCATTCATCGCCATCGGTGCGAACAGGCTCCGAGGGCGACTCGCGACGCTGGCGTTGAGCCACGGTTATACGCTCGTCAACGCGATCAGTCCGTTGGCGACGATCTCGCCGACTGCAACAATCGGTTCGGGCATCGCGATCATGGCAGGCGCCGTGATCAACGCGGAAGCGAGCATTGGCGATCTCTCGATCCTGAATACCGGAGCAACGGTCGATCACGATTGCCGGATCGGGCGCGCGGTGCATATCGCGCCTCAAACTGCACTCGCCGGCAACGTCGTAGTCGGGGATTATGCGTTCCTCGGCATCGGTACCAAGGTCATTCCGGAAATCGTCATTGGTGAGCACGCGATCATCGGCGCCGGCGGCGTTGTGATTAGCGATATCTCCGACGGGTGCACCGCTGTCGGCGTGCCCGCCAAGCAAATAAAGTAAACAGGAATATTCGATATGCAGCGAATCATGGTAGCCCAGCCGAAGATGGCCGGAAACGAGCGCAAGTACGTTCTCGATTGCCTCGATACGAACTGGATTTCCTCGAACGGAAAGTATATTCCGGCCTTCGAAGAAGCATTTGCGAAATTCTGTGGCGTCAAGCACGCGATTGCGGCAAACAACGGCACGACCGCCCTTCACCTCGCGCTGGTCGCTCTTGGTCTGCAGCCCGGTGACGAAGTGATCATCCCGACGGTCACTTATATCGCCACGGCAAACGCCGTTCGCTACTGCGGCGCGACCCCGGTGCTCGTTGACGTGAGCGCCGACACGATGAACATCGATCCGAACGATATCGAACGCAAGATCACCCCTCGGACCAAGGGCATCATCCCCGTTCATCTGTATGGTCACCCGGCCGAAATGGACGCTGTCAACGAGATCGCGAAAAAGCATGGCTTGTGGGTGGTCGAGGACGCCGCCGAAGCTCATGGCGCAGAAGTGCGTGGCAAGCGTGTCGGCAGCTTGGGAACCTGCGCAACATTCAGCTTCTTCGGCAACAAGATCGTCACGACCGGCGAAGGCGGCATGGTCACCACAAACGACGACGAGCTCGCAGCGAAGTTGCGCCTGTATCGTGGCCAAGGGATGGATCCCAAGCGCCGCTACTGGTTTCCCGTCGTCGGCTACAACTATCGGATGACCAACATTCAGGCTGCGATCGGGCTCGCCCAGATGGAAGGCATCGACAAGGCGCTCGGTGAGCGAGAACGCCTGGCAGGCTGGTACAACGAAGCGTTGAACGAATTGCGCGACCAGCTCGTCCTGCCGTCCGAGGCTTCATGGGCCAAGCAGGTGTTCTGGATGTACAACGTGTTCCTGCGCGAAGGCGACGAGCAAAAGCGAGACAGCGTCATGCGAAGCCTGGATGAAATGGGCATTGAAACGCGCCCGGTGTTTTATCCGATGCACGTACTGCCGCCTTATCTGGAGGAGTCGACCTATCCAATCGCGGATCTGTGGTCGCAGCGCGGCATCAACCTGCCGACGCATCAGGATCTCACGCGGGCCGACGTGCAACGAATCGCGGCCAGCCTACATCAGATCCTGGCCGGCTAATGAAGATCGCACTTGTCTCATCGTTTGTGCCATTCATCAACGGCGGCTACAGAAATATCGTCGAGTGGCTTCAGATCATGCTCGAAAGACAGGGACATCGCGTCGAGCGTGTCTACCTGCCGGAGACGGATGCTCCCGAACTGCTATTCAAGCAGATGATGGCCTATCGATGGGTCGATCTGGACGCAGCCGACCGAATCATCTGTTTCAGACCGCAAGCACATCTGATTCCTCATCGGCACAAGATCGTGTGGTTCATCCATCACCTACGCGCATTCTATGATCTGTGGGACTCACCGTACCGGGGGTTCCCTGACGATCCAAAGCATCGTGGCATGCGCGACGCGCTGCGGCAAGTCGACGACGCGGGTCTGAGAGAGGCAAAGGCAATCTTCACGAACAGTCACGTCGTATCCGAGCGCCTGGACAACTACAACAATGTCGCAAGCGAAATTCTGTACCCGCCGGTATTCGAGCCAGAGCGCTTCTACTGTGCTGGTTATTCGAACGACATCGTATGCATCTGCCGGTTCGAACATCACAAGCGGCAGCACCTGCTAGTCGAAGCAATGCAATATGTCACGACGCCCGTCCGGCTCCGCCTTTTCGGTAAAAGCGGGTCACCAAGCTACGCACACGACCTCCAGCGAACTATCTCGACCCGTACTCTCGAAGGGAAGGTCGTGCTGGAGGACCGCTGGATTTCCGAGGACGAGAAGATCGAACTCCTCGCACACTGCCTCGCCGCTGCCTATATCCCGGTCGATGAAGATTCGTATGGCTATCCGAGCGTGGAGGCGAGCCATGCCGAAAAGCCGATCCTGACCGTCTCCGACTCGGGCGGCGTGCTGGAACTCGTGCACGACAACGTCAACGGCTATGTAGTGGACCCCGATCCCAAAGCACTCGCTCAAGCAATGGACCGGCTTTACCTCGATCGAAACAAAACGATCCAAATGGGCAAAGCAGCACCCGAGCGCCTGAAGGCGCTTAACATCTCCTGGGAGCATGTGCTTCAAAGGTTGCTCGCATGAAGGTGCTCGTCGTTAACAATATGGCTCCGTTTGTCTGGGGCGGCGCAGAAGAACTGGCAGTGCATCTGCAACGGAATCTGGTGATCGCTGGTCACGACGCCGAAGTGCTCCGCATTCCGTTTCGATGGGAGCCTGCAACGCGCATTCCGTCGCAGATGCTGATGGTGCGTGCGTTCGAATTGTCGAACGCGGACCACGTCATCGCACTCAAGTTTCCGGCATATCTGATTCGCCATCACCGGAAGTCGCTCTGGCTGCTGCATCAGTACCGGCAAGCGTATGACCTGTTCGACGCAGGTCAGACCAATCTTCCTCCTGGTCCGGAAGGGGACGCGTTGCGCGAGACAATTCGCAACGCGGATAACGAAAGCTTTGCGGAAAGCCGCCGCATCTTCACCAATTCGACAGTGACTCAACGTCGGCTCAAGCAATACAACGGCTTCGACGCCGATGTCTTGCTTCCGCCAGTCAACGACCCGGAAATGTTCCCGGGAGGCGCGCCCGAGGGTTATGTGTTCGCGGGCGGCCGCGTGAACGGCATGAAGCGCCAACATCTCCTGCTCGAAGCGCTAGCGATAACTGACCGTTCCGTTCGGCTCGTCATCGCCGGTCCGCCGGACACGCCCGAGGACGGCACGCGACTGCATCAGCTCGTCGAGCGACTTGGCCTTGCCGATCGCGTGAAGCTCGACTTGCGCTTCCTGCCGCGCGATGTGTATGCCACTTACATCAATCGGGCCTCGGCCGTGGCCTATCTGCCGTTCGACGAAGATTCGCTCGGTTACGTAGCCATGGAAGCCGCGACGGCAGGCAAAGCGCTCATCACGACAGACGATAGCGGCGGCATTCTCGGCCTCGTCAAGCATAACGAGACCGGTTGGGTTGCTCAACCCGAGGCCGGTTCGCTCGCCAGCGCAATGCACGCCGTCGTTCAGAACGCCGCACGAGCACAGACTTATGGTCAGGCGGCCAAGACGTTGTGGGAGAGCATGGGCGTGAATTGGCCGCAAACCGTGGAGGCGCTTCTGCAATGAAGCTCTTGATTTTTACGCCGGCGATCAAACGCTCGGCAATCGGGCGCATGGCGTCATTGATAGTGCGAGAGCTTGTTGCACAAGGTCACGAAGTAAACATCGTGCGAACCGAGGCAGTCAGATTTCTCGGCCATCCGATGCACGAATTCAGCGCACCGGTCATTGCGTGGAATGAATTCGCAAGCGTGCAGGAAGCCGCTGCGTCTGCGGACATGTGCATCTATCAGATCGGCAACAGCTACGATTTCCACGAGGGTTGCCTGTATTGGGCACCGAACGCGCCGGGTATCGTGTGTCTTCACGATTTCTACGTAGGACATCTGTTTTACAGCTGGGCGCAGTCACGGCTACCCGAGGCCGAGGCCATCCTGAAGCACTGGTACGGAGACGCAGCCGCCGCACGCTTCTTCACCTACACCAACAGCGGCGCTTTCATCGACGCGACGTGCGCAGGGTCGCCGATGACCGAATGGATCTGCTCGATGGCGCTCGGCGTCGTCACGCACAGTTCGTGGGGATGCGATCGCGTACTGAAATCCTGCCCTGGGCCAGTCAGTGTGGCTGCACTCCCGTATGATGCACCGACCGCTCACGTCGAACGGCACCCGCCTCACACGGACAATGGCCGCATGCAGGTCCTTACCATCGGGCACGTGAATCCGAACAAACGGGTCGAAAGCGTTATCAAGGCGATCGGGTCGAGTTCAACACTCCGAAACAACATCACGTACAAGCTCGTAGGCCATGTGCAGCCGGAGACGGTGCTGTCGCTGTCTCAAATGGCGCGCGGCTACGGCGTGAATCTGGTTATCGCGGGAGAAGTCGACGACACGGCGCTTGCACAGGCGATTGCCGAGAGCGACGTCGTGAGCTGCCTGCGTTGGCCGACGCTCGAAGCAGCGTCCGCATCCGCGATCGAAGCAATGCTTTATGGAAAGGCCGTCATCTGTACCGATGCTGGTTTCTATTCGGAGATTCCCGACGAGTACGTCCTGAAGGTGTCGCACAAGAATGAAATCAGCGACATCTCATCTAGCCTGACGGCGCTGATTCGCGATCGGGAGAAAATCCGGACGATCGGCGAAAAAGCACGGCGCTGGGCCACCGAGACTTTCTCTGCCGCGCTATACGCGCGCTCATTGACGGACATGACACGGCGCACGCTCGTTGCGAAACCGATCATCGATGCATGTCATTCGATCACGGAAGTTGCAAGGCGCTGGTCCGCGACAATCGCGAACCCACTTCGCGAAGAAGACTTGGCGGCGCTGAAGATCTTCAGCGAGCGCCCTGCGGTAGAGGTTTCGCCGACATGGGTCGCGCCGCAACGCGACAAACTGCCAGTTGCCTGAGCCATTCGTTGCGGGCTTACCAGCCCGCAACGAACAGTTCGACCGATCGCCCGATGGGCATTTTGTCGAGACAGCGTTGATCCAGCGGGACACTGCCGAAATAATTCGGCGTCACATGTAGCAGGTATTGCCGGCACTTCCGAACACGTACGTGCCGGCCCTCCACCGCCATGTGTCAGGCCGTTGTCGCCTCATAAGCCGCCACGACATCTTCCGTCGGCCCGAAAGCGCGTACACGGCCGCGTTCCATCCAAAGCACCTTGTTGCACACTTTGCGGATTTCTGAGTTCGAGTGCATCGCGAGCACAACGATTTCCGCCCGACTATGCAAATCGGCCAGTCGCGCTTCAGCCTTGTGCATGAACGATGCGTCACCGACTCCCATCACTTCGTCGAGCAGCAGGATTTCGGCATCGACCGCTGTCGACACTGCGAACGCAAGCCGCACCTTCATCCCGCTGGAGTACGTACGAATCGGCAGGTCCAGATAATCGCCGAGTTCGCAGAAGTCAGCGATTTCGCGCTGCTTCACACGAATCTCCGCCTCAGACATGCCGAGCAATAGGCCTCTAAGCCGAATGTTCTGCATGCCGGTCGAGTTCTCGTCCATGCCGAGGCCGATATCGAGGAGCGGCACCACTTTTCCTTCACGCAACAACTGGCCCGACGACGGCGGATAGATGCCCGCCATCGCACGGAGCAATGTCGATTTCCCCGCCCCGTTGTGTCCAATCAGACCAACGCGATCGCCACGCTCAAAACGAAAACTCACGTCGTCGAGCGCCCGCACGACGATCACGCCGTCGTTGCCCTCGGCGATCCTGTTGCGACGCCCCATGTTGAGCACCTGCTTCTTGAGCGAGCGCCCCTGCACGTCGAAGATCGGCAAATCGAGCGTTACGCTCTGCAATTCGATAAACGCCATATCGTCTCTCTCAGACCCAGTACGGAATGCGCTTCAGATAACGCCCAGTCATCAACATGGCGAGGGGCCACCCGATCGCAGCCATGCCGACCGTCACACCCCAGGTCAATTCGCTGGGCATTTGCCCGATCAACGGGCCGCGCACGAGGTCGATCAGATACGCGAGCGGATTCCACTCGACAATGAAAGAGAAGCGATTCAGCGCATCGGGGCGAAAAATGATCGGTGTCACGTAGAACGCAACCTGGAGCAATGCGCTCACGATCTGAGGCAGATCGCGAAAACGCGCCGACAGCAGGCCGACCACCATCGCGATCCATGTGGCGTTCAGGACATACACCAGCAGTGCCGGAATGAACACCGGCAACGTCTCCCAACTCTTCACGCCGTAGATCGCCAGCAGCGCGATGACGATCACGAAGTTGTGGGCAAGGACGATCAGATTTCGCCACACAACCTGCAGGATATAGATCAGTTTCGGCGTGGCCATTTGCCGAATGTAAGGTGCGCTGCTGATATACGCGGTGCTGCCTTCCACGATGGTCGTCGAAAACAAGCCCCACAGCACGATGCTGGCAGCAAGAAACGGCAGATATTCGTTGATCTTCTGCCCGAACAACGTGCCATAGACAACGCCGAGCGACGAGATCATTACACCCATACTGATCGTGAGCCAGAACGGCCCCAGGCGCGAACGCGCATAGCGTTGCCGAATTTCAAGCCAGCCGAGCAGGGTCCACAACCGCCACGCCGTGATGCTTTTCTTTAGGTCCGCAAGTGAAAGGGTCAGCATGCAAGCTTTTAAAAATGAAGGAATAGGGGCGCAAGACAGAATCGTCGACCATGTCAGAGCACCCGGCACGTCAACGAGTCCACGCCTGGCCCGGTACGACAGCAGCCAATGGGTCAGGCAAGACCACACGAATCGGATTATGTGGCGTCCCGACGAGTACAGGACAAGCACACCTTGAACATTGCCACGCCCGCAAGGGCAACATCTCCCCGAGTCGCCTCAGGCCCGGCATTTTACCCGGTCGCCATGTCCGCCAGAGTCATCTGATGGTAATTTTCACGCGGAAACCGACAATTATAAGAAGCGGCCGGACCCAAAAGCCATGCTGCTAACAACTTGAAACAGCGCCGCCCACGCGTATCGCCCGCAGGAACAAGTGCATGGCCGACCTATTAGTGTCGGATGTAATTTTCCGCGCGGCCCCATTTTGGCCGGACTTTTGCTACCGTACGCTTAACCGTGAACGCCCACGAACCCATGCCCCCTCCTCCCATTGCCATCGGCGACATCCAAGGCTGTCATTTAGCTTTCCAGTCATTGCTCGAAAAGCTTTCAGCTCCGGCTGACACCCCGCTCTGGATCGCCGGCGACGTCGTCAACCGCGGCCCCGATTCCCTCGCCGCACTGCGCGCGCTCGTCGACCTCGGCCCGCGCGCGACGGTCGTTCTCGGCAATCACGACCTCCACCTGCTCGCGGTTTCAGCGGGCATCCGCACCGAACGCCCGGGCGACACCATCGGCGAAATCGTCGACGCCCCCGACGCCGAAGCACTGCTCGACTGGGTCCGCCACCGCCCGTTCGCGCACTTCGAACACGGCATGCTGCTCGTCCACGCGGGCGTACTGCCGCAATGGGACACCACGCTCGCGCTCGAACTCGCCGACGAACTGCAACGCGCGCTGCGCGCGCCGGATTGGCGCGAAACATTGCAGCACCTATACGGCAACGAACCGAATCAATGGAATCCGAACCTGAAAAAACGCGACCGGATGCGCGTCGCGTTCAACGCGTTCACGCGCCTGCGTTTCTGCACGCCCGACGGCGCGATGGAGTTCAAGGCGAACGGCGGCCCCGACAGCGCGCCGCCGGGCTACCTGCCGTGGTTCGACGTGCCGGGCCGCCGCACGGAAGACGTGACGCTCGTGTTCGGCCACTGGGCCGCGCTCGGCCTGATGCTGCGCGACAACGTGGTCGCGCTCGATTCGGGATGCGTATGGGGAAATCAGTTGTCGGCCGTGCGCCTGACGGCCGATCCGTCCCAGCGCACGGTCACGCAGGTGCAGTGCGAAGCGGGCCGCACGCCGGGCGGCGAATAGCCCGCACGCAACGCGCGCGGACGAAATGAAACATCACCCCTCCCGCCCCGGCACCGGCTCCTCGGCCGCCGCGTCGCCCGCGGCTGCGGCACCGACCTCGGTCGCCGGATACGCGTGCCGCTCGAGTTCGGCCAACGCGTCGGGCGACGGCTTGCCGACTTTCGCCTGCATCGCCTCGAGCGCGGCCGCGATCGCGTCGCGCGCGGCCGCCGACGTCGTGCGCCGGTCACCGCCCGGCGCGATCGGCTCGCACACGTACAGGTGCGCGACGAGCGGACCACCGCGCAACACCATGTCGAGCGACATGCCGAGCGACAACTCGCCGGTATAGGCCGGCGCGACCGACTGCCGCCGCTGCGCATCCTCGTACATCAGGCAGATCGGCTGCACCGGGCAACCGGCCGACACCGCGGCCTGAAACAGGTTCGCATGGAACGGCAGCAACCCCTGCCCATCGGACGTCGTGCCTTCCGGAAACACGCACATCAGCCCGCCGTTGCGCAGGCGCTCGGCCATCTCGTGCATGATCCGCATCGCCTCAGTGCGCTTCTCGCGCTGCAGGAACACGGTATCGAGCTTCTCGGCGAGCCAGCCGACCACCGGCCACTGCCGCACTTCGGCCTTCGACACGAACGGCGTCGGCCGCCATGCGTTGACCGCGTAGATGTCGAGCCAGGACACGTGATTGCCGACCACGAGCGCGCTCGCGTCAAGCCGCGCGCCGTCGTTGTGCACGACGAGACGCATCCCGCAGATCCGCAGCATCTTGAGCGTCCAGCGGCGCGTCATCTCGGCGCGGCGCGCGGGCGTGACATGCGAAAAGCGCAGCGCGACGATCGCCATGCCGCGCAGCAGGTGAAAGACGAGACGCAGCTTGCGAAGAGCGATCATGACGAGGATCCGGCGTGGTTCAGTGGCGCTCGAACGCGACCTGCCCGGCCACGAGCGTCGCGCGCACGCAGGCCGGCAGTTCGTAGCCGAGGAACGGCGAGTTATGGCCCTGGCTCTTCAGCGCGCGCGGCTCGACGCGCCAGTGCGCGCGCGGGTCGAACACGCACAGGTCGGCCGCGCCGCCTTCGGCCAGGCGGCCTGCCGGCAACTGCAGCACGTCGGCCGGCGCGGCCGTGATGCGGCGCAGCGCGTGCGCGAGCGGCGTGTTCGTTTCATCGGCCCACTTCACCGTCAGCGACAGCAGCAGTTCGAGCCCCGTCGCACCGGGTGTCGCTTCGGCGAACGGCAGCAGCTTCTCGTCGTCGTCGACGGGCGTGTGATCGGAACAGATCGCATCGATCGTGCCGTCGGCGAGCGCCACGCGGATCGCCTCGCGATCGCGCTCGCTGCGCAGCGGCGGATCGAGCCGGAACTGCGAATCGAAGTAGCCGATGTCGACGTCGATCAGATGCAGGTGATTCACGCCGACGTCGCACGTCACGGGCAGCCCCTCGGCCTTCGCTTCACGCACGAGCGCGAGGCCGGCCGCCGACGACAGGCGTGCAAGGTGCACGCGCGCGCCCGTCACGCGCATCAGTTCGAAGATCGTGTGCAGCGCGATCGTCTCGGCCGCGACCGGCACGCCGGACAACCCGAGCCGCGACGCGAGCGGGCCGCTCGCGGCCACGCCGCCGCGGCCGATGAACGCGTCGAGCGGACGCAGCCACGTCGTGTAGCCGTAGGTGCTCGCGTACTGCAGCGCGCGCAGCAGCACCTGCGTGTCGCGCACCGGCACGTTCGCGTGCGTGAAGCCGACGCAGCCCGATTCGGTCAGCGCGACCATCTCGGTGATCACTTCGCCCTTCAGGCCGACGGTGAGCGCGCCGAGCGGATGCACGTTCGCCTGGTGCAGGTTGCGCGCGCGGAACTTGAGCATCTCGACGAGGCCCGGCTCGTCGAGCACGGGGTCGGTGTCCGGCGGGCACACGAGGGTCGTGACGCCGCCCGCGACGGCCGCGGCCATCTCGGACGCGAGCGTCGCCTTGTGCTCGTAGCCGGGCTCGCGCAGCCGCGCGCACAGGTCGACGAGACCGGGCGCGACGATCAGGCCCGACGCGTCGATCGTCTGGTCCGCGTTGAAACCGGCCGGCGCCGTACCGGCCGGCGCGAGCGCGGCGATCTTGCCGTCCGCGACGAATACATCGGCCTGCCGTTCGGTGCCGGCGACCGGGTCGATCAGCGTGCCGCCTTGGATATGAATCTTCATGCGCTGTCTGTGAATGCGTTGATTGCGTTGAATGCCGGGATAAGGATGCGCGAAAGCAGGCTCAGTCGCTGTTGCCGGCGACGATGCCCATCACGGCCATCCGCACGGCGATGCCGAACGTGACCTGGTTGAGGATCACCGATTGCGGACCGTCGGCGACCTGCGAGTCGATCTCGACGCCGCGGTTCATCGGGCCGGGGTGCATCACGATCGCGTCGGGCGCGGCGAGCGCGAGGCGCTCGGGCGTCAGGCCCCAGGTCTTGAAATATTCCTGCGCGGACGGCAGCAGCGCGCCGCTCATCCGCTCGTTCTGCAGCCGCAGCATGATGATCACGTCGACGCCCTTCAACCCTTCGTCGAGGTTGTGGAACACCTTCACGCCCATCTGCTCGAGACCGCCCGGCAGCAGCGTGCGCGGGCCGATCGCGCGCACTTCCGGCACGCCGAGCGTGGTGAGCGCGTGGATGTCCGAGCGCGCGACGCGCGAATGCAGGATGTCGCCGACGATCGCCACGCGCAGCTTCGTGAAGTCGCGCTTGTAGTGGCGGATCGTGTACATGTCGAGCAGGCCCTGCGTCGGGTGCGCATGACGGCCGTCGCCGGCGTTGATCACGTGCACGTGCGGCGCGCAGTGCTCGGCGATCAGGTACGGCGCGCCGCTCGATGCGTGGCGCACGACGAACAGGTCGGCATGCATCGCCGACAGGTTGTTGATCGTGTCGAGCAGCGACTCGCCCTTGCTCGTCGACGACGCATTGATGTTCAGGTTCAGCACGTCGGCCGACAGGCGCGTCGCGGCGATCTCGAAGGTCGTGCGCGTGCGCGTCGAGTTCTCGAAGAACAGGTTGAACACCGACTTGCCGCGCAGCAGCGGCACCTTCTTCACCTCGCGGTCCGTCACGCTGACGAACTGCTCGGCCGTATCGAGGATGTGGTTGACGATCGAGCGCGGCAGGCCCTCGATCGACAGCAGGTGTTTCAGCTCGCCGTTTTTCGTGAGCTGCGGGTTGCCCTTCAGGAAACCGTAGCGGAACCGCTCGGGGCTCGCGGCCGCCGCGGGATTGCCGGTGCGGCCAGTGGTGTCGGTGGTCATGGTGTGCGTGATTCCAACTATGCAAACGGGCCGCGGCACGAACCGGCGGCCCGGGATACGGTTTCGGTTTCGCGTTTCGCTCAGGCGCCGCGCGCCGCGCTGTGGGCCTCGATATGCAGCGTGAGCTGCGCGGCTTCGTCGCGCGCGAGCACGAGCGTCGCATCGGCCGGCACGTCGAGCGTGCCGCCCGCGAAGCGCGCGGCGACCGGCAGTTCGCGGCCGCCGCGATCGGCGAGCACCGCGAGCTCGACCGCGGCCGGACGGCCGTAGTCGAACAGCTCGTTGAGCGCGGCGCGCACGGTGCGGCCGGTGTACAGCACGTCGTCGACGAGCACGATGCGCGCGCCGTCGACCTCGAACGGCAGCGACGTCGGGCTCGCCTGGCTGTGCAGCCCCTTTTTCGCGTAGTCGTCGCGATGCAGCGCGACGTTCACGACGCCGAACGCCGGCGCGCCGAGATCGCGCGCGAGGCGCTCGGCGAGCCAGGCACCGCCGCTGTAAATGCCGGCGAGCCGCGGGCCGCCGGGCTCGGCGAAGGCCGTGCCGTAGGCGTCGCGGATCTGGTCGAGCAGGACGCGGTAGAGCGCGTCGGCGTCAATGGGGCTCATGGTCGGACAATTGATCGAGATACTGTTGAAGGATCACGCGCGCGGCCTCGGCATCGAGTATCTCGGCGCGGGCGCGGCCGCGCACGTTGCGCTCGCGCAGCCCGGCCTCGGCCTCGACCGACGAATAGCGTTCGTCGACCCACGTGACGGGCAACCCGAAACGGCCGTTCAACTGGTTGCCGAAGCGCTTCGCCTGTTGCGTCATCTCGTGCGGCGTGCCGTCCGGATGCATCGGCAGGCCGACGACGAGCGCGTCCGGCCGCCATTCGGCCAGCAGTTCGCCGACCGCGTTGAAGCGGTGCTCGCGGTTCAGGTTGGGAATCACGACGAGGGCGCGGGCCGAGCGCGTCAGCGCATTGCCGATCGCGACCCCGATCCGTTTCTCGCCGTAGTCGAACGCCAGGAGCGTCGCATCGCGCGCGCTCGCGCCGCTCATGCGTGCCCTGCTTCGCCGGACAGCATCGACGAGCTGACGCCGAGCAGGCCGAGCGCGGCTTCGAAGCGCTCCTCGGCCGGCGTGTCGAACACGATGCGCGGATCGGCGGCGACCGTCAGCCAACCGTTGCGGGAGATTTCTTCCTCGAGTTGCCCGGCGCCCCAGCCGGCATGGCCGAGCGTCAGCAGGAAGCGTTTCGGGCCGGTGCCCGTCGCGACCGCCTCGAGCACGTCCTTCGACGTCGTCATCTCGAGCCCGCCCTCGACCGACATCGACGAGTTGTAGTTCGCGCCCTCGACCGGCTCGTGCAGCACGAAGCCGCGCTCGGTCTGGACCGGGCCGCCGAAGTACACGGGAATGTGCAGCAGCGGCTCGATGTCGAGCTTCAGGTCGATGCGGTTGAACAGCGATTCGAGGTCGATGTCGGTAGGACGATTGATGACGAGGCCGAGCGCACCGCGCTCGCTGTGATCGCAAAGATAGACCACCGTTCCCGAAAACGTCGGATCGGCCATGTTCGGCATGGCGATCAGGAACTGGTTGGTGAGATTGATGCGATCGGAAGGCTTTGACATGGTTTGAATTTTAGCAAAGACGCCGCGACCTGACCGGGCCGCGATCAACAAGCAACGCCGCACGACGCTGGCAACGACGCGCGCGGATCACATGGCACTCTAACACGCGCGCGGGCGCTGCCGGCAGCGTGTTGCCGGCCCTCGCGGCAAGGGCCGCCGCCGCGTATGCGCCCGGTTGCGCGTCAGGTCCGGCCGAGTGCCGCGCCGAGCGCTTCGGACGCCGCGGTCAGGTCCGGCGGCGCCACGCCGGCGGCGATCTTCAGCAGCGCCGCGCGCAGCATGTCGGACGCACGACCATGTGCGTCGCGCCCGCCGCCGGCGAGCGGCGCGCCGTGCGCGGCGCGGCGCCACGCGAGCCCGAGCGTGTCGGCCAGGAGCGCCGCGTGACCGAGCCCGAGCGCGCAAGCGGCGGTCCCGACCCGATACGCGGCGGCGGACGCACGCCATGCGGCCCCCGCATCGGCCGTGGCCGGATCGACGGCGAGATCCGCCATCGACGCGTCGGCCGTCTGCAGGAAATCCTCGTACGCGTGCGCGTTGACGGTCACGACGCCGAGCATGCGGGTCGGTGCCGTCGCGACGGCGGCATGCTCGGCGCGCGCGGCGTCGGCCTCCCACAACGCCTCGGACGCGGGCGTGCCCGCGACGTGCCAGTCCACGGTCAGCCCGTAGTCGTGCAGCACGTCGACGAGCGCGACATCCTCGGCGGCCGCGCCGAACAGCGCGAAATCGCGCCACAACAGCGCAACCGTCTCGCGCACGAGCTCGGGCGGCGCGTGGCGCCGGCCTTGCGCGTGCTCGCCGAGCAGCAGGTTGGTCCGTGCGAGAAAGCGCTTCAGTTCGGGTGCGGCGCTGGCGCGCAGCGCGCGCAGGCACGCGGCGGCGAGTCGCCAGTAGTCGTACGGCGCGCCGTCGGCCAGTGCGGTCAGGGTCGTATCGAGCTCGTCGAGTGCCGCGTCCGGCGAGCCGGACGGCGTGCGCAGCACGCCGAGCAGCGCCTGCTCGTAGCGGGCCCGCGCCCGGCTCGCGAACGCATCGGGCAACGCGCGCAGCGTCGCCGGCGGCGTCGCGCGCCCGACGAGCGCCAGCACGTCGGGCGGCACGCTCGCGTGCAGGTCCGCCGCGCTTTGCGCGCGCAGCGTACGGAAGTGTTCGAGCAGAACCCGCGAGCAGGCCAGCTCGCGCAGATTGTGACGCCCGACCGCCGCGCGGAAATCGCCGAGCGCTAGGTGCCACGCGGCCGAAGCCGCGTCAGCGACGGCGAGCGGCGCCGCGGCGGCCAGTTGCCCGGCAAAGCGGGCGGCCGGCAGCCAGCCGGCCTCCGCCAGCACGGCGGCGGCGGCCGACAGCGGCGCGGCCGCGTCGTCGCGACGCTCGAATGCCTCGGCAGCGGCCGCAAGCCACGCGTCGGCCGCGCGCACGGCGCCGCCGCGCGGGTTGGGCAGTGCGTCAGGGAGGGGAATGTTCGCCGGATCGGACGTCATGGACACGCGCGCCTGTCATCGTCAAGTCGCTCGCGCCCGCCGCGGCGCGCAAGCGCCGGGCAACCGCGAGGCCTGAGCGGAGTGTCCGTGGGCCGAAGGTCCGGTCAGATCTGGACCATCTCGAAGTCTTCCTTGCGAGCACCGCATTCGGGGCACGTCCAGTTGATCGGGACGTCTTCCCAGCGCGTGCCCGGGGCGATGCCCTCTTCGGGCAGCCCGGCTTCTTCGTCATAAATCCAGCCACAAATCAGGCACATCCAGCTCTTGTATTCCATCTTAAGCCGCGTCGGGAAAGTCGGTAAATTCGGGAGCCATGATGGTACCGTGTCGGGGCCGGACTGCCTAGCAATCGCGCTGGAGTACGGCGACTACGTTGCGTTGCGCTAAAAAATCCGTCGTGCGGGCGGGATTCCGCCGCATAATGGCTGGAAAGTGCGGCCTGCCGGGCAACACAGGGCAAAAAAAGGCCCATTTCGCCTCGCCGTCCGCAGTTCCGTCGCTTCCCCGTTTTTTTCTTGCCCCATTCTTACATGTCCAGCAACGCCCCTCCGATCGTCCTCACCTTCGGCCTGTCCGATCCCACCGGCGGCTCCGGCCTCCAAGCCGATCTGATGACCCTGGCGAGCATGGGCTGTCACGGCGTGTCCGTCCTGACGGGCTATACCGTGCGCGACTCGGCCGCCTGCGACGAAGTGACCGGCCTCGATCCCGATGTCGTCGCCGCCCAGGCGCGCATGCTGCTCGAGGACATGCCGGTCGCCGCGTTCAAGATCGGCGCGGCGACGCGCGCGGAAGTCGTGAGCGCGATCGCCGAAGTGGTCGCCGACTACGACGGCGTGCCGCTCGTGCTCGCCCCGGACTTCACGCTCGACGACGAGCACGTGCTTGCCGCCGACGACCTGCGCGAATCGATCGCCGACCTCCTCGCACCGCAGACGACGCTGCTCGTTGCCGACCACGCGACGCTGATCGCGCTCGCGCAGCCGGACGGCGACGCCGAGGCGCCGAATCTCGACGCGGCCGTGTCGCACCTGCTGTCGCAGGGCTGCGAGTACATCCTGTCGTCGGAGACGGGCTCGCATCGGCTCGTCAACACGTTGTACGGCGAGGAAGGCCAGCTCCGCGAAGACATGTGGGATCGCTCGCCGCACCGGCTGATGGGCATCACCGACACGCTCGGCGCGGCGATCGCCGCCCTGCTCGCGAACGGCCAGGAACCGCCGGAAGCCGTGCGCGAAGCGCAGGAATACCTGTATCAGGCCGTGCGCGACGCGTTCCGGCCCGGCATGGGCGCGCACCTGCCCGACCGGTTCTTCTGGGCGCGCAGCAATGACGATGCAGACACGCCGCCGGCCGTGAAGGCCGATCTGGTGCCGAGGACGTCGCACCGGCATTGATGCATGCACGGCGGCCAGACGCCGCCGTTGTACGCCACGCATGATCGCTTCGGGGCGGCGCGCCGCCCCTTTTCGCGCGCACATAAAAAAAGACCCGCATCGCTGCGGGTCTTTTCTTTTGGCTGGAACGCGCATCGCTGCGCGTTCCGGACACCATCGACCGAAGTCGATTACATGTCCATGCCCATGCCGCCCATGCCACCCGGCATGCCGCCCGGCATCGGTGCATCTTCCTTCGGCAGTTCTGCGACAGCTGCGTCCGTCGTCAGCAGCAGGCCAGCAACCGAAGCTGCGTTCTGCAGTGCGGTGCGCGTGACCTTGGTCGGGTCGACGACGCCGGCTTCAACCATGTCGACGTACTCGCCCGTTGCTGCGTTGTAGCCGTAGTTGCCCTTGCCTGCAGCCACTGCCGCCACGACGACGCTGGCTTCTTCGCCACCGTTCGTGACGATCTGGCGCAGCGGCTCTTCCATCGCGCGCAGCACGATCTTGATGCCGGCGTTCTGGTCAGCGTTCAGGCCGGTCAGGCCCGCGATCGCGGTGCGAGCGCGGATCAGCGCAACGCCGCCGCCTGCCACGATGCCTTCTTCCACAGCTGCGCGCGTTGCGTGCAGTGCGTCTTCGACACGTGCCTTCTTTTCCTTCATTTCGACTTCGGTCGCAGCACCGACCTTGATCACTGCCACGCCGCCGGCCAGCTTGGCCACGCGCTCTTGCAGCTTTTCACGGTCGTAGTCCGACGTCGCTTCTTCGATTTGCGTGCGAACTTGCTTGACGCGCGCTTCGATGTTCACGGCTTCGCCTGCGCCGTCGATGATCGTCGTGTTTTCCTTGCCCACTTCGATACGCTTCGCCTGGCCCAGCTCTGCCAGCGTTGCCTTCTCGAGCGTCAGGCCGGTTTCTTCCGCGACGACTTGACCGCCGGTCAGGATCGCGATGTCTTCCAGCATGGCCTTGCGGCGATCGCCGAAGCCCGGCGCCTTGACCGCAACGGTCTTCAGGATGCCGCGGATGTTGTTGACGACCAGCGTTGCGAGCGCTTCGCCTTCGACGTCTTCAGCGATGATCAGCAGCGGACGGCCAGCCTTCGCGACTTGCTCGAGTACCGGCAGCAGATCACGGATGTTCGACACCTTCTTGTCGTGCAGCAGCACGAACGGGTTGTCGAGGACGGCGACTTGCTTGTCCGGGTTGTTGATGAAGTACGGCGACAGGTAGCCGCGGTCGAACTGCATGCCTTCGACGACGTCGAGTTCGTCAGCCAGCGACTTGCCGTCTTCGACGGTGATCACGCCTTCCTTGCCGACCTTGTCCATCGCTTCAGCGATGCGATCGCCGATCGACGAGTCGCTGTTCGCCGAGATCGAGCCGACCTGTGCGATTTCCTTGTTCGTCGTGCACGGCTTGCTGATCTTCTTCAGCTCTTCGACAGCCGCCGCGACTGCCTTGTCGATGCCGCGCTTCAGGTCCATCGGGTTCATGCCCGATGCGACGTACTTCATGCCTTCGCGAACGATCGATTGCGCGAGGACGGTTGCCGTCGTCGTGCCGTCGCCTGCGTTGTCGCTGGTCTTGGAAGCCACTTCCTTGACCATTTGCGCGCCCATGTTCTGGAGCTTGTCCTTCAGCTCGATTTCCTTCGCGACCGACACACCGTCCTTGGTGACCGTCGGGCCGCCGAAGCTGCGCTCGAGCACGACGTTGCGGCCCTTCGGACCCAGCGTGACCTTGACTGCGTTGGCGAGAATGTTCACGCCTTCGACCATCTTCGAACGGGCGGAATCGCCGAATACGACGTCTTTAGCTGCCATCTTCTAACTCCTTGAATTCTTGGGAATATGTGCCGTCAGTGGACGCTTACTTCGCGTTGACCACGGCCATGATGTCTTCTTCGCGCATGACCAGCAGCTCCTGGCCGTCGACCTTGACGGTCTGGCCAGCGTACTTGCCGAACAGCACGCGATCGCCGACCTTCACGTCGAGCGCGATCGGCGCGCCCTTGTCGTCGCGCTTGCCCGGGCCGACCGCGAGGATCTCGCCTTGATCCGGCTTCTCAGCAGCAGCTTCGGGGATCACGATGCCCGAGGCGGTCTTGGTTTCCTGATCCAGGCGCTTGACGATCACGCGATCGTGCAAAGGACGAAGGTTCATATTCACTCCTCTCTTGACTGAGATTGAAGAACGCTTAGGGAATCTGCCCGGCGGATCGCCCGGCAGAGAATTGTTAGCACTCTCGTGCAGCGAGTGCTAATTATATGGACGGGTTTTGACAAATTCAAGAAGGGGAGCCGGAGGTTTTTTCATCCGCCGCCGGGCGACGGAAAAACGCCGAGAAAACCAATAAAATCCTTTTGAAACAATACGATAGATAACAATCCAACCCACCAGGAAGGGCCTCGATACGGGTTATCCCCGCCATCGCTTCGTTTTGACACGGGGTAAGCAGCGAGTTCCCGCCGCCGTCCGGCCCCCCTTCAAAAAGCCTGCTCGGGCGCCAGGCGGCACGCAAATGCCGGCCGCCGGCGCCTCACATGTCGGGGCAACCCGCAACCGGCTGGAACGTTCGGCCGTCGGTCTCGACCTTCGCGCCGAGCAGGCGCGCGAGCCCTTTCGCGCCCTCGCGCATCACGACGTCGTGATTCCAGATGAAGAACGGCCGTGCAATCGGCTCCAGCCAGTTCATCCAGCGCTCGCGCGTGCGGATGTGCCAGTCGTAGCGCACGACGGTGCGCGTGCCGTCGCCGGCGAACGACCAGCGGCCGTCGCCCTCGATCGCGCCGCTCGCGCGGCCTTCGAGCACATGCGGCCGCTCGACGCGCAGCACGCGCATGTCGAAGGTCAGCCGGTACGGCAACGCGCCCTTCCACGTATATCGCTGCAGCGCGCCGACGCCGCGCGCGTCGCCCGGCTCGATCGCGACGGTCCGCACGGCGCCCTTCCACCAGTCGGGCCAGCGGTCGACCTGGTAGATCGCGTCCCAGACCACCGCGAGCGGCGCATCCACGCGCCACGTCGTCGAAAACCGGTATTCCGCCATGCAGCCTCCGGCACGAATCGGGATCGGGAAAGGGGATCGGGAAGCGGGGTCGGGAAGCAGGGTCAGGGCGCGAAAAACCGTGCGGGAAACGCGATATCGATCTCGACGTCGTCGAGCGTCACGGTTTCGAGCGGCGCGCCGTCGTCGTCCGCGAAGCTGACGACCTTCAGCGGAAAGCCGTCCTCGGTGTCCAGCCACAGCCGGTAGCGATGCACGCCGTGGACCACGTGCGCGGGCGCGCCCGTCACCGATACCCGCAGCGTGGTCCGGCCGCCGATGGTTTCCTCGCCTTCCGTCACCGTCGCGCCGCCCTGCTGCAGCGCATGCACGTTGCGCAGCAGCACGCCGATGTCCGACCGGTCGACACGATGGCCGCTGCGGTCGCGCAACAGCGGATTGGACGGCGACATCGTCAGTGCGGGCAGCACATGCTCGCCGAACGGGCGCAGCCGGACCTTGCCGTCACCGGGATCGTATGCGAGCACCGCGCCATGATGCGGCGACACGAAGTCCATCCGGACGAAACCGGGTTTCAGGTACGCATAGTGGAATTCGGTGTGCTCGCCGCTGCGCGCCGACGAGCGGATCGTCGCACGGTACGAGTGGACCTGGTCGAAATGCGCCTGCGCGACGGTCACGGGGTCGGCTGTCATGCTCGCTCCTATCAGGCTCGCGGCCAGCAATGCGGCAATCATGGCGCCGCCTCGACGTCGAGCACGCCTTCCATGCCGCGCTCGCGATGGCTGCGCAAGAACAGCAGCCGATGCGTGCAATAGTAGGCGAAGCGGCCGGGCGCCGTCGGCGTGAAGCGAAACGTCTTCGGCGTCGTGCTCAGTTCCGTGTGCACCGCGATGCCGGCCTGCGGCGCGTCGATTTCGAAACTGTGCGGCACGATGCCCGGTTCGACCGAGACGGTCAGTTCGACCGGCGCCTGCGCGCGGACGATCACATGGCTCGGTCGAAAGAAATAGCTGCCGCCGACGATCGTCACCCGCTGCACGCCGTCGGCGTCGACCGGCACGCGCACCGGGACGCCGCCGTCCGCTTGCGCGAGCCCGGCGCCTGCCGCGAGCACCATCGCCGCCACCACCCTTGCCGCCTTCGCATTCATTTTGCACTCCCTGCCGAGGTCGCGCGCGTCATCCCTTCCATGCGTCCGTCGGGCCGCCGAGCGCGCCGCATGCTTCGATCGCCAGTTCGCGCAGCCGGCGTTCGTCGCCACGGCCTGACAGCGCAAAACCCATGCCGCGATCCGACCAGAAATACGTGTAGCGACCGTCGGCCGACATCGCCTGCGGCGCGAGGCTGCGCGCATCGTAGGCCGTCATGTACAGCGTCACGCGCGCGCCGTCCGCACGCTGGTACATCAGTTGCGCGGCCGGCCCCGCGTCGCCCGGCAGCAGCCGGCCGCCCAGCAGCGCATAGCCGTATTCGTCTAACGAAGGTGCGCGCACGGAGCGCCCGAGACGGACAGACAACCATCCGGACAGGCGCGCCGGATCGCTCGCAGCGATTTCGACGGGATGGTCCCGATCGGCCGTGTACAGGGCATACGCGACATCCGCGCGCGCGGCGAAGGCCGGCTCGACGCCGAACGTCGTCCAGCCCGCATGCAGCGCAATGCCGATCACGAGCCCGGCCGCCAGCCCCGCGCACCCATACGCGAGCACGCGACGGCGCGACGCGCGCCGCTGCACGAACAGCGCCGGGGCGGCGGCCGGCAGCGGGAACAGCGCGTGCAGTGCGTCGCGCTGCGCACCGTAATGCGCAAACCGGTCGGCTTCGCGCGGATCGGCCTGCAACCGTTCGAGCACCTCGCGGCGCTCGTCCCCGGAGAGCTCGCCGTCGAGCAACGCCGACAGCAGTTGGGCCGATGCATCGGCTCCGTCGTCCCGATCGTTCGAAGGTTTGTGCGGATCGTCCATCATGTCTTCCCGATCACTCTTAATGCAGCCGCGCCGTGCGCAGGCGGCTCGCCGGACAGCAGCGCACGCATCTGTTCACGCGCTCTCGACAGCCGCGACATCACCGTCCCCACCGGCACACCGAGCACCTGTGCGGCGTCCCGGTAGCTCAACTCCTCGAGCGCGACCAGCAACAGCACCTCGCGCTGCTCGACCGGCAGCCGGTACAGCGCACGCTGCACGTCGCGCAACATCAGGCCGCCCATCTCGTCGGCCGGCGCGGCCATCGTCTGCCAGGGCGCGGTCGCATCGTCGACCGCGATCTCGCGCCGCGCGCGCAACTGGTCGATGAAGCGGTGGCGCAGCAGCGTCAGCAGCCACGCGCGCAGGTTGCCGCCATCGCGCGGCGGCCGGTTCAACGCGCGCTCGAGCGTGTCCTGCACGAGATCGTCCGCCCAGGCCCGGTCGCCCGTCAGCGCGCGCGCATACCGGGTGAGATGCGGCAGCCACACCAGCAGATCCGATTCGTAGCTCATCCGGATGCCTCGCGCGTCGCCGCGCCGTCAGTCCGTCGGTCCGTGACGCCGTCAGTCGATCAGGGGCGCGCGACGTGCCACATCCCGCCGATCCCGTCGCCGCCCGCGTCGCCGGCCTTGCGGTCCATCTTCCAGCGATACAGCGGACGGCCGTGATACGCCCATTGCTTCTTGCCGTCGTCACGCGCGACGATGCTCAGTGCGCCGGACGCCTTGTCGTAGCCGTCGGCGAGCGCCGGCGGCCAGTTGGCCGCGCACGTGCCGCTGCAGGTGCTCTTGCCCGGCGCGTCGTGATCGAACACGTACAGCGTCATATGATCTTCGTCGACCAGTTTCCCGTCGCCGGCCTGTGGAGGTTCCGCGGCTGCGGGCCGCGCAATCATGGCCGTCAGCGCGACGGCGAGCAGCATCGTCTTCATTCCCGTTCTCCTTGGCGTGGCATCGCGGCGCGGCCGGACGGGACGTCGACTTCGTCATGACCATTATCCCGCTGTGCGGTTGCGCCGCGACTCGGTATGTAAACGGACGGGCCCGTCCGGTTATTCCATACGGCCCCGCGATGGCAGGCGGCGGCCGCGCACCGCCAGCCTTCCGACGCCGCGCATCGGCAACCCCAAGAAAAAACGCGGCATGACATTGCTGTCATGCCGCGTCGTGCGACCCGTTGCGTGGCGGCAGGCGAGGCGCCGCCGCCACGCGCTGGCCGGTTACTTCGGCAATGCGCCCGTGACCGCCTGGAGCAGCGTCGACACCGGCGCGAGCGGGTTGTTCGCCGAGTTGCTGCCCGAGTGCGGCGTGACCGACAGGCTCGGCGTGGAACCCAGCGCCGAGACCAGCGTCGTGCCGACCGCATTGACGACCGTCGCCGTCGCATTGCCGCCCGTCGACGCCAGCGACCCGACTGCCCCAGCCGTGCTGCCGGCCGCGCCTGCGCCCGAGCCGAGCAGGCTGCCGCCCGCTGCGGCCGTCGAACCGGCCGCGCCCGACAGCGCCCCGGCCGCCTGCCCGAGGGCAGCCGGACCGTTCCCGAGGGCGCCCGTTACCGAACCGAGCGCACCGGTGAGTGCGCCGGCCGGGTTGCCGCCGCCGGTCAGGCCGCTGACGAGGTTCGTGATCGGTGCGATCGGGCTGCTGCCGCCCGCGCCGGACAGCGTGCCGACGACCTGATTCACGACACCCTGTACCGGTGCCAGCGGGTTCGTGCCGCCGAGGTTGCCGAGCGCGCCCGTCACCGAGTTCACCGCGTTCGTCAGGGCGCCGGCCGGATTGCTGCCGCCGAGCGTACCGACCACCTGGTTCACGACACCTTGCACCGGCGCCAGCGGGTTCGTCCCGCCGAGGTTACCGAGCGCGCCCGTCACCGAGCTGACCGCGTTGCTCAGTGCGCCGGCCGGATTGCTGCCACCGAGCGTGTTGACGACCTGGTTCACGACGCCCTGTACCGGCGCGAGCGGATTCGAGCCGCCGAGATTACCGAGCGCGCCCGTCACCGAACCGAGCGCACCGGTGAGTACGCCGGCCGCGTTGCCGCCCGTCGGCAGCGCGTTCTGCAAGCCACTGACGAGGTTGGTGATCGGCATGATCGGGCTGCCGCCGGCCCCCGACAGCGTGCCGACGACCTGGTTCACGACGCCCTGTACCGGGGCCAGCGGATTCGTGCCGCCGAGGTTGCCGAGCGCACCCGTCACCGAGTTCACCGCGTTCGTCAGGGCGCCGGCCGGGTTGCCGTCGCCGAGCGTGCCGGCGAGTTGCGTGACGGCGCCTTGCACCGGTGCCAGCGGGTTCGACGCACCGCCGATGTTGCCGAGCGTGCCCGTGATCGTATTGACCGCGTTGCTCAGCGCACCGGCCGGATTGCCGCTGCCGAGCGTGCCCGTGACCTGGTCGACGACGTTCTGAATCGGCGCCAACGGGGTCGTGCCGCCGGCGTTGCCCAAGGCGCCCGTGACCGTGCCGAGGGCGCCGGTCAGGGCGCCGGCGGGGTTACCGGCACCGGCGTTGCCGAGCGCACCCGTCACCGTGCCGAGAGCGCCGGTCACTTGATTCACCACGCCCTGAATCGGCGCCAGCGGATTCGCACCGCCGCCCACGCTGCCCAATGCGCCCGCCGCCGTGCCAACTGCATTGCTCAGCGTACCCGTCGCCGTATTCAGCGCACCGGTCAGTGCACCAGCGGGGTTGCCACCGCCCAACGCGCCCGTCACCGTACCGAGGGCGCCAGTCAGCGCGCCCGCCGGATTGCCGCCGCCGAGTGCGCCCGTCACTTGATTCACGACACCTTGCACCGGCGCCAGCGGATTCGCGCCGCCGCCGACGTTGCCCAGCGTACCCGTCACCCCGTTCACGACACCTTGCACCGGCGCCAACGGATTCCCGCCGGCACCGACGTTGCCCAGCGCGCCCGTGACCGTGCCGAGCGCCCCCGTCAACGCAGCCGCCGGGTTGCCGCTACCGAGCGTACCCGTCACGCCATTCACGGCGCCCTGGACCGGCGCCAGCGGGTTCGCCCCGCCGCCGACATTCCCCAGTGCGCCCGTTGCCGTGCCAACCGCATTGCTCAACGTCCCCGTCGCCGTATTCAGCGCACCGGCCGGGTTGCCGCCGCTGAGCGCACCCGTCACCTGGTTCACCACGCCTTGCACGGGCGCGAGCGGCGTCACCGCGCCGCCACCGCCGCCGAGCGCGCCCGTCAGCGCGTTCGCCGCGCCCGACAACGCCTGCGCCGGGTTGCCGAACGACGTCTGAATCGCGCCCGCCCCACCCGCCGCCACGGTAACCGAACCCAGCGGCGACGTGCCGGTCGCAGCCAGGCCGATCGACACGCCGTTCGTCGACGGATTCACGATGACTTGCGGAATCGGCAGCGCATCGAGCGCCCCCGCGATCGCCGAACCGGAAGCCAGTACCCCGAACACCGTCACGACCGACAGCGCCACACCCGTCAATTTAAGATTTTGTCCCATCTTTACCCCATCTCGGTTGGCATACGTTGATAAAGCATGGGGACGGATTGCACGAAGTGTGCCACCCCGATAAAACGGATTCATTCGTTGGCCTATTGCAAGCCAATAACGATTTTTTATGGATTTCCGGGGAAATAAGCGAGTCGCGACGCCGCAATCCTCCGACAAGAAAGACATGCTGAGCGCGGATGTAACGTAACGTTTGCGAGGCCCGATGTAACGTGTTCCGGTACATCCAGGGTCACATCGAGACGGGCCGCTGACGGCGCGTCGCCGGCTCGCCCGGTGCGCGCCGGAAAATTCGCATTTCATTTCCATGAAAATGCATTGATAAATCGCTCTTTATGATTTTCCTGTTTCGCGATTTCTTTCCGGTCGATTACGCAGATCATTTCAGATCGTGCGGTTTTCGATAACGCGGACAACAGAATGAAAAACTGTGACGGCCACACGTGCGGCGGCCGTCGTGCCGCAACGCGCTCAACCGAAGCGCGCGGGTCGGTACGGATGGGGATCGATATAGGTCGGCGCGCCGGTCATCATCTCGGCGAGCAACCGCCCGGTCGCCGGGCCGAGCGTGAGCCCGTGGTGGCAATGACCGAACGCGAACCACAGATGACGATGGCGCGGCGCAGGCCCGATCACCGGCCGCATGTCGGGCGTGCACGGCCGCATCCCGAGCCACGGCGCCGGGTCGAGCCGCTCGCCGATGCCGAACGCGTCGCGCGCCAGCGGCTCGGCCCGCGCGAGCTGCACGCCGGTCGGCGGCGCACCGCGCAACGCGATCTCGACGCCGGTCGTGAGCCGCAGGCGGCCGCCCTCCATCGGCGCGACGACGAAGCCCGCCTCGGTATCGCATACGGGCACGTTCAGCGGCGTACGGGTCGGCCGGTAATGCATGTGATAGCCGCGCTTCGCGCGCAGCGGAATCCGGTAGCCAAGCGGCGCGAACACGTGATCGGACCACGGCCCGAGCGCGACCACGGCCGAGCGAGCCGCCATCGGGCCGTGTTCGGTATCGATCTGCCAACCGTCGCGGACCTGCGCGAGCGTCGTCGCATCGCCGTGCACGAACGTGCCGCCGTCTTGCTCGAACAGCCGCGCGTAGGCCTTCGTGAGGCCGCCGGGGCTCGACACGGTCTTCGGGTCCTGCCAGTGGAATGCGCCGCAGAATGCAGCGCCGATACCCGGCTCGCGCTCGCGCAATGCGCGCGCGTCGAGCACGCTCATCCGCAATCCATGCGCGTCGGCCACCCGCTGCTGCGCGCGCGTTTCCGCATCGAACAGCGCGGGCGAACGGAACGCCTCGATCCATCCGCCATCGTGCACGAGCGGTTGCGCGTCGGTGCGCGCGAGCAGCGCGTCGTGCTCGACGACGCTCGCCGCGACGAGCGGCAGCAGGTCGCGCGCGGCAGCCGCAAGCCGCTGCGGCGACGATTCGCGCCAGAAGCGCGCAAGCCAGCCCGCATACGCCGGCAATGCCTTGTAATCCCAATAGAGATCGACCGAGCGGTTACGCGCGTAGCGCAGCAGCGTGCCGAGCCGGCGCGGGAACGCGTACGGCACGACCGACGAGCGCTCGATCAGCCCGGCATTGCCGTGACTCGTTTCCTCGCCGGGCGCGCGCCGGTCGACGAGTGCGACGCGCAACCCGCGATCCTGCAGATGCAGCGCCGACGACACGCCGACGATGCCGGCCCCCAGAACGATGACGTCGAAATCCATGCTTCCCCGTACTGCGTCGAGATTCGGTGCGACGCGTGCCGGCACCGCGGCCGGCGCGCGGCCAGGCTTACTTCGCGACGATGTCGCGCTTGAAGTACTTCTGCGACAGCGCGCTCAGCGTGCCGTCCTTCTTCAGCGCGTCGAGCGCGCCGACGATCTTCGCCTGCAGCGCCTTGTCGCCCTTGCGCATCCCGAAGCCGGTGCCTTCGCCGAGCGTCGCGGGATCCCGCAGCGGCTCGCCGACGATCTGGTAGTCGCGGCCGGCCGGCTTGTCGAGGAAACCGTCCTGAGCGGTCTGCGCTTCCTGCACGGCTGCGTCCAGACGCCCGGCGACGAGATCGGCATAGATCTGGTCCTGGTCCTGATAGGACACGACGGCCACGCCTGCATTGGCCCAGTGCGCCTTGACGAAATCCTCCTGCGACGAGCCCTGCAGCACGCCGACGTGCTTGCCGCGCAGGCTCGCGACGTCGGGCCGCAGCGGCGAGCCGCGGTGCGCGACCATCACGATCGGCACGACGTAGATCGCCGGCGTGAAGTCGATGCTCTGCTTGCGCTTCGCGGTGATGTTCATCGCCGAATCGATCGCGTCGAACTTGCGCGCCTGCAACGCCGGGATCAGCCCGTCGAACGCGTTCTCGACCCACACGCACTTCATGTTCAGCTTCGCGCAGACAGCGTTGCCGACATCGACGTCGAAGCCCTGCAACTGGCCGGCCGGCGTCTTGCTCTCGAACGGCGGATAGGCGGCTTCGATCCCGAAGCGCAGCGTGGTCTGTTCCGCGTGGGCCGTGACGGCCGCGCACGCAAGCGCCGCGACGGCGCAGAGGGAAAGCTTCCAGTTCATGACGGTTGTCCTTCGATTCCGGATTGAGACGATGAAGACCGGTCGCGCGGTGCCGGATCGGCATGCGATGCAGCCGGCCGCCGTGCAGTAGACACGTGGGTCTGCACGCCGAAATATAGACTCTTAGTCTACTATAGACTATAGGGGATACGATAATCTCGGCGCGGCTGCCGCTCGGCGAAATCGTGCCGGACCCGCCAAACACCGTTGATTTATCGATGTTTTTCGTGCGCGCTGCGACGCAGCCTCATCTGGAAAAGAAAAATACACGCAGCCCATTAAGTCTATATTAGACTTTTAGTCCATCACAAACCTCGCCGGACACCCTCTTTCGAGACTGTCCTGTCCGGCTCGACCGGAGAAGTCCCATGACGCAACCCGCCCCGATCCTGCCGCTGACCGTCGACGAAGCCGCGGTGCGCGCGGCGCTGCCGTCGCTCGACGTGCTGGGTACGCTGCGTCGCATGTTCGCGTCGCTCGCGTCGGCGCGCGCGGTGCAGCCGCCGCAGACCCTCACGCTGTTTCCCGAACAGGCCGGCGATTTCATCACGTACCTCGGCGCGCTCGCCGACGAACAGGTATTCGGCGCGAAGCTGTCGCCGTACGTCGTGACGGGCGGGAAACCCATCGTCACCGCATGGACCGCGCTGATGTCGATGCGCACCGGCCAGCCGCTGATGTGGTGCGACGCGGGGCTGCTGACGGTCGAGCGCACGGCCGGCACGACCGCGCTCGCGGTCGACTGCCTCGCGCCACGCGACGCCCGCCGGCTCGCCGTGATCGGCACGGGTGCCGTCGGCCTCGCGCACCTGCGCCACACCGCGGCATTGCGCGACTGGGCGTCGATCAGCGTCCACTCACCCGCGCTCGCAGGCGATCCGGCGCTGCAGGCGATGCTCGCGCGGATCGACCCGCGCGCCCGGGCGGCTGCCAGCGTCGAAGCGTGCGTGCGCGATGCGGATGTGGTGATGCTGTGCACGTCGTCGGGCACGCCGGTGCTCGCGGACGGGATGCTCACGCGTCCCGCGCTCGTCACGTCGATCAGCACCAACGTCGCCCGCGCACACGAGATCCCGCCCGCATGGCTGCCCGACCTGGACGTGTACTGCGACTATCGCGACACGACGCCCGCGAGCGCGGGCGAGATGCAGATCGCGGCGGCCGATCACGGCTGGACGCCCGAGCGGATCGTCGGCGACCTGCCCGCGCTCGTCGCCGGCACCTGCGCGGCACCATCGCGCACGCGCCACGCCTTCTTCCGCTCGATCGGCCTCGGGCTCGAGGACATCGCGATCGCGCATGCGCTGTACACACATCTGACGCGCGCATGACCGGCACGCGCACGCGGGGCCGATACAATGGCGCAACCGCCGCGGCGGCAGCGCGCGGGCGCACGGGCAAGCCGGTCAACGGCACGCCGGTGCGCCACGCCGACGCCCCGCCCGGCCTCCGCTCACCCGAGATGGCGATTCCGATGCGCAAGAAGCAATCCCCCGTCAAAGACCTGCTGCTCACCCGCTATGCACCGATTGCCGACGGCATCGCGGCGCTGTTCTTCCCGTACGCGGAAGTCGTGATCCACGACCTGCACGACCAGACCGTGCTGTATCTCGCGAACAACCTGTCGAAGCGCGAGGTCGGCGACGACTCGGCGCTCGAGGAAATCGATCATTCGGCGCGCGAGCGCGTGATCGGCCCGTACGAGAAGCTGAACTGGGACGGCCGGCGGATGCGCTGCGTGAGCAACGTGCTGTTCGACGACGAAGGCCGCCCGGCCGGGATGATGTGCATCAACTTCAACATCGCGGTGTTCGACGACGTCCGCGCGACGCTCGACGTGTTCATCAAGGGCGCGGGCATCGTCGCGCAACCGGACGAGCTGTTTCGCGACGACTGGCAGGAGCGCATCAACACGTTCCTGCACGGCTGGCTGCGCGAGCGGCAGGTCGGCCTGAACGGCCTCACGCGCGAGCACCGGCGCGAGCTGGTCGAGGCGCTGCACGCGGAAGGCGCGTTCCGCGGCAAGAGCGCCGCGAACTACGTCGCGAACGTGCTCGGCATGGGCCGCGCGACCGTCTACAAACACCTGAAGCATCTGAAGGAAACGCAGGGCGACGCGTAAGCGGCAAGCGACATGCCGCGCGGGCCGGGCCGGGACGAAGCACCGAAGCACCGAAGCACAAAATGATATAGTCCCGGTTACATTTATTTGCCGCCCCGGACCGCCCATGACGACCACGCCTGCCCCGACGACCCGCCCGACCCTGACCGTCGAAATCTGGTCCGACCTGATCTGCCCGTGGTGCTGGATCGGCAAGCGCCGCTTCGACGAGGCACTCGCCGCGTTCGCGCACGCCGGGCAGGTCGACGTCGCGCTGCGTGCGTACCGGCTGATGCCGGGCCAGCCGGTCGAGCCGGTCGAGGCGATGCTCGCAGGCAAGTACCGGATGTCGCCCGCGCAGGTCGACCAGATGCTGCGCCAGGTGACCGACGCGGCCGCGAGCGTCGGACTGCGCTACGACCTGCCCGGCACCCTCGCCGGCGATACGCTCGACGCTCACCGGCTCGTGAAGCTCGCGGAAGCGACCGGCCGCGCGCATGCGCTGACCGAGCGGCTGTACCGCGCCTATTTCTGCGAGCACGGCTCGCTGTTCGACCACGCGGCGCTAATCGACTTCGCGGTCGAAGCGGGGCTCGAGCGCTCGGCCGTCGAAGGCGTGCTGCGCAGCGACGCGTATCGCGACGAAGTCGAGGCCGACATCGCGCGCGCCGCGCAGATCGGCGGACGCGGCGTGCCGCTGTTCGTGTTCGGCGGCCGCTACGCGGTGTCGGGCGCGCAGCCGGCCGATGTGTTCGCGCAAGCGCTCGAGCAAGCGTGGCGCGAGGGCGGCATCGTCGAGCTGACGGGCGACGACGCGGCCGCGTGCGGCCCCGACGGCTGCGAACTGCCGCCGCGCGGATAACCGCGGGCGCACCGCCGCTACGCGCCGCTCCTGTCACAAACCGGCAGGAAGCACGCGCGAATGACGTCTACAATTCAGCCTTTCAAATAACTATCAGAGAGAAGACGGCAGGCCATGACCCACGGGATCCACGGCGAGAAGCGCTGGTACGCGCTGATCGTCCTCTGCCTCGGCGTGCTGATGATCGTGCTCGACAGCACGATCGTGAACGTCGCACTGCCGTCGATCAGCACCGACCTCCATTTCACCGAGACGGCCCTCGTGTGGGTCGTCAACGCGTACCTGCTGACGTTCGGCGGCTGCCTGCTGCTCGGCGGCAGGCTCGGCGATCTCTACGGCCAGCGGCGCATGTTCCTCGCGGGGCTCGTCGTGTTCACGCTCGCGTCGCTCGCGTGCGGCCTCGCGCAATCGCAGACGATGCTGATCGCCGCGCGCGCGGTGCAGGGCTTCGGCGGCGCGATCGTGTCGGCCGTGTCGCTGTCGCTGATCATGAACCTCTTCACCGAGCCGGGCGAGCGGGCGCGCGCGATGGGCGTCTACGGCTTCGTCTGCGCGGGCGGCGGCAGCATCGGCGTGCTGCTCGGCGGGCTGCTGACGAGCACGCTGTCGTGGCACTGGATCTTCCTCGTCAACCTGCCGATCGGCATCGCCGTCCATGCGATGTGCGTCGCACTGCTGCCGCGCATGCGCGCGCCGGCCGGCGCCGCACGGCTCGACGTCGCGGGCGCGCTCACCGTGACCGCGTCGCTGATGCTCGCGGTTTACGGGATCGTCGGCGGCAACGAGGCCGGCTGGCTGTCGACGCAGACCCTGGTGCTGATCGGCGCGGCCGTCGTGCTGCTCGCGCTGTTCATCGCGATCGAGGCGCGCGTCGCGCATCCGCTGATGCCGCTCACGCTGTTCGCCGCGCGCAACGTCGCGCTCGCGAACGTGATCGGCGTGCTGTGGGCCGCCGCGATGTTCGCGTGGTTCTTCCTGTCCGCGCTCTACATGCAGCGCGTGCTCGGCTACGGACCGCTGCAAGTCGGGCTCGCGTTCCTGCCGGCGAACCTGATCATGGCCGCGTTCTCGCTCGGGTTGTCCGCGCGGATCGTGATGCGCTTCGGGATCCGCGCCCCGATCGCGGCCGGCCTGCTGATCGCGGCGTGCGGGCTCGCGCTGTTCTCGCGCGCGCCGGCGGACGGCGGCTTCATCTGGCACGTGTTGCCCGGCATGACGCTGCTCGGCATCGGCGCGGGTGTCGCGTTCAATCCGGTGCTGCTCGCCGCGATGAGCGACGTCGACCCGGCCGATTCGGGCCTCGCGTCGGGGATCGTCAACACGGCGTTCATGATGGGCGGCGCACTCGGCCTCGCCGTGCTCGCGAGCCTCGCGGCCGCGCGCACCGATGCGCTCGCGGCCGCCCACGCGACGCCGCTCGACGCGCTGAACGGCGGCTACCACGCGGCGTTCGCGGTCGGCGCGGCGTTCGCGGCCGCGGCCGGGCTGCTCGGGCTTGCGCTGCGCATCCGCCGCCAGGACGCCGTGCCGGGCGTCGGTCCCGCGATGCATTGACGGCCAGCCGCGGCCGAACCGGGGCGCGCGCCGGCGCGCCCGCTCCCACCTTTTTCGTCCAATCCGCCCCACCCCGCCCGATCGCCAGGCAGCGGCCAAACCACCCGCCGACGCCCCCGCCCGCTTCGATTCCCGTTCAAACGACCGTTTCACCCACCGTGAAAGGGCCGCCCGGCGGACCTTCGCGACCGATTTTTAACGTAGTCGTACATCGACGCGCCACTTTTGCGACAATGGCGGACTTTGACGCGCGCGCCGCCGCCGCGCGCCGCCGCCGAACGCCGCATAACCGCCTGCTTCCGATGTCGCTTCCCCATATCGATCTGCTGTACTCCCTGTCCGGCCTGTTCGTCGGCATCCTCGTCGGCCTGACGGGCGTCGGCGGCGGTTCGCTGATGACGCCGATCCTGGTGCTGCTGTTCGGCGTCCACCCCGCGACGGCGGTCGGCACCGACCTGCTGTACGCGGCCGCGACCAAGGGCACCGGCACGCTCGTCCACGGGCTGAAGGGGTCGATCGACTGGCGCATCACCGGCCGGCTCGCCGCCGGCAGCGTCCCGGCCGCGGCGATCACGCTGTGGGCGATGCACACGCACGGGATGAATTCGCCCGGCACCGCGCGGGTGATTCAACTGGTGCTCGGCGTCGCGCTGCTGCTCACGTCGCTCGCACTGATCTTCCGGCCGCAGCTGACCGCGCTTGCCGCGCGCAATCCGCTCGCACCGAGCCCCGCGCGCACGCTTTGGGCGACCGTGCTGACCGGCGCCGTGCTCGGCGTGCTCGTGTCGATGACGTCGGTCGGCGCCGGCGCGATCGGCGTGACCGTGCTGCTGCTGCTGTACCCGGCGCTCGCGACCAACCGCATCGTCGGGTCCGACATCGCGCACGCGGTGCCGCTCACGCTGGTCGCCGGCATGGGCCACTGGCTGCTCGGCTCGGTCGACTGGTCGATGCTGCTGTCGCTGCTGCTCGGCTCGCTGCCCGGCATCGTGCTCGGCAGCCTGCTGTCGGCGCGCGCGCCCGAGCGGCTGCTGCGCAACCTGCTCGCCGCGACGCTCGTCGCGGTCGGCGTGCGGCTCGTGCTCGCGTAGGCGGGGCGAGCGCCTGAGCGGGCATGGGCCTATTTCGTCACCACTCGGAAGCCGGCCGTCACTTCCTGACTTGGCGGACGATCAAGCGGGTGATGGCGTACCAGTCAGCGTATGCGCAACGGGCGGATATTTTGCGAGGATGCTCAGCATGGTCGCAGCCTCTGCCTTCGACACCGGGGGAAACGGCGAAACATACGACGTGCCATTGCGACGCTCGTGCGCCTTCGTGATAAAGGCGAATTCCTGAGCACTCACGCCTAGCGAGGTGGACACCCGCTGGATGGCCAGGTTACGGCCGGCATCTTTGGTTCGCACCTCGTAGTATTCCAGGATGGCCTGCACCACCTGAAAATAGCCCTCATAGGCCAACGTAAATATCTGCAGAGGCCGGCCGGAATCCAGCACATCGGCGGTTGCCTTGTAGTCCGCGGCATTGCGCAGGAATCCGGCGATTGCCCCGGGTGTCGGAACAACCGCATCGAATGCTTTCGTCTTGATGAGGTTCTCGTATTCAGTCGGGCGTGGCATCACAATATCCTCAGCCTGGGGCTTTGGGCGATCTGGGCCATGACGGGATCAGCCTCTACCAGCGCAGTCCATTCGGCAGGCTCGTACAAGGAGAAGTTGACGGGGCGCATCAAGGTTTGCTCCGCCACGTGCATCGCTTCGGAGAGCTCGAGGAGCGGGACGTTGCCGATGACGATCAGATCGATGTCGCTGCGGCCACTGTCGGTACCCTTGGCCACCGAGCCGAACACGAACGCCGTGGAGATTTGTGCGGCAAAGGGCAACAAGGCTTCCTTCAACGGCTCCACAACGGCGAACGACTTGCGCGCGATGCTGACCAGTTCCGGATAGAGGATGAATTCCGGATTCGCGCGGATGCTCCGTTGTCGGCCTCGCCGTGCATCTTCCTTGAGCACGCCGACCTCGACCAGCCGGTCGATCTGTTTTTGAGCGCTTCCGCGCCCGCTGTCCGCCAGACGCAGCAGTTCCTGCAGCGTGAAACTGCGTTCAGGTTGCAGCAGTACGGCACCCAGAACCCGTTGCATGCCCGGCGTGAAGAGAAAGTCCGCGAGACCCACGATAATCCTCGACATAGGGATATTCGGCCTCATTATGGGGATTTCCAGGAAAATCCTCAATAGAGGGCTATTTATCCCTCTTCTAAGGATTTCTCGGCTCCATCGCAGGTCGCCACGGCGTGCAACGCCTCCTCGAACAAGACAATGCCCCGGAGGTCCAGGACTCCCGGGGCACCGTTGAGGATGACAGCACCGCCATCGAGACATGTCACGCGAAGAGCGGGCGCACGTGACCAGGCGGCACCTTTACGTCAGATCAGGCGGCGCGAGCCGCCCGTCACGCTTACTGCCCCTGCCGCTGCAGTTGCTGCTGCTTCATCTGCAGCGTACGCGCCTGCAGCTTCAGTACACGCTGCAGCGCGGTACGGTTCGCGAGAATGCCGTCGTAGAAGTTGCCGAGGTCGCCCTTCAGCGCGGTCCGCGACGCGTCGTTCAGGTAGATCATGTGGCCCGACGGGTAGTTCTTGATCGTCAGGTTCCGCGCCTTGAGCGTCGGATCGAGCGGCATCTGCGCGAGCGTCAGCTCGGTCTGGTGGAACGGCGTGACCGCATCGAAATAGCCGTTTGCCGACAGCACCTTCAGGTCCGGGTTCACGCTCATCGTCGCCGCCAGGTCGCCGGCCGTGTACAGCGTATTGCCGCCGCCCTTGTTCGCGCCGGTCGGGTCGGTGTGGCTGAAGTCCCAGTTGTTGAAGACCTGGTCGTTCAGGTCCACGAACGACGAGGTCGACGTGTACTTGAGATCGGTGTTGATGTAGCTGTTCCACAGCACCGTGTACGCGCCGCCGACGTTCGTGATCGACGGATCGTTGCTGCCCGAGTTCGGCAGGATGTACGGCGCGATGCCCTTGCCCGTGAAGTTCGCGCGACCGTCGTACTGGCCGATCTGCGTGCCCGGCACGAGCGTCAGGAAGAACGTGTACGGCGGGTTGTCGTCCGACGACGGCACGTTGCCGAGCGCGGCCGGGTTGCCGAAGGTCTGGATCAGCGACGTCGGATCGGTGCCGATGTACGAACCCATCTGCTGCGCGGTCTGCAGGTTCAGGTTCAGCCGCACGTTCACGAAGCCGCCGTCCTGCGGGTTCGGCTTCTGCGCGAGCGGCGCGAGCGTGTCGTCCGCGTAGTGGCGGGCCTCCACCATGTACGCGTCGAGATCGGTCGGCGTCGGATTGAGCGTCGTCTTCTTCCAGTAGAACGCGTCGGCCGCGAGCGTCGGGAACGTGCCCGGCGCGGACAGCGCATTCGCATAGTCGAGGATCGACGACTGCAGCGTGATCCCGTTCAGGTCGATGCCGTCCTCATGCAGCACCCACGACACGACCGCGCTGCGCGCCGTGCCGTACGACTCGCCGTACAGGAACTTCGGCGAATTCCAGCGCGAGTACTTGGTCAGGTAGCGCTGGATGAAGCGGTCGATCGAGTGCGCGTCCTGGTCGGTGCCCCAGAAGTCCTTGTTCCTGGCCGGGGCGATCGCCGCGGAATAGCCGGTGCCGACCGGGTTGATGAACACCAGATCGGTGCGGTCGAGCAGGCTGTCCGGGTTGTCGAGCAGCTTGTACGGTGCCGGCGGCGTGAAGTTCGGGAACGACGACTGCAGACGCTTCGGCCCGTACGACCCGAGCAGCAGGTAAACCGACGACGAGCCGGGGCCGCCGTTGTAGAAGAACGTGACCGGGCGCGGCTTCGACGGATCCGGGTTGTCCTGCGTGTACGCGACATAGAACATCTTCGCGTTCGGCGCCGACGTCGTTGGATCGATGGTGGTCAGGTGGCCGGTCGTGGCCGTGTACTGGAGGGTCTTGCCGCCGATCGTGACCTGGCGGTGCACGACCGCGGCACCTTCGGCCGAATCCGTGACCGCGTCGTTCGGCCCGGTGCCGTACACGTCGTTGTCGACATACGGCTGGTCGGCCGGGACGGCGGCCGTTGCATTGGTGCCGGCCGACGTGCTGCCGTTCGCCGCCGTCGCGGCGGCCGCCGTGGCGGCGGTCGGGGCCGACCCGTCGTCGCCGCCGCAGCCCGTGACGAGCAGCGCCGCGGCCGCGGCTGCGGCAATCGGCAGGCTCAGTGTCGTTCCAAATAGCGCGAAACCGTCTTTCAAGGACTTCAGTGTCGTCATTATTGCCTCTCGAACAGAACGATAAATACCGCCGGCCGCAAAGGATCATTTGCGCCGGCGCTCCGCACCGGGAGCGCATTCGTTTTGCGATGCACTCCGAGTTTTTTACCGGATCGGCGAATACCGATCGGCATGATTTACCCCCACCCATATTCCGCGACCGCACAATGGAATCAATTCCATTGCGAACGACAATTCAATAATTTGCAGCAATTCGAATTCACAACCGCGATTCGCACGCGTGAGAAACCGCAAGCAAAAACCTCCCCTGCAAGGCCCGCCACACAAGGCGCCTTCGCTTGGAACAGACGAACGATCCCCTTCGGCGAGATGCCAATTAATCGCGAAACGACGATCAATCGCAGCTCGAGCCGATTTAATAAAATCGAAAGGATCGATTAACTATACAGAAAGTAAGATTGTCTCTCTCGGAATTTATTAAATTAAGTGAAAATATCGGCGCATAATAGATTCCGGGTTTTTCGCCGTAAAGTAATAATTTGTTACAGCGTTCGCCATTCCGATAAAGGCGCGCGCGGTACCGATTCCAGACGCTGAAAATAAAAAAGCCGGACGCGGGTCCGGCTTCGACAACGCGGCGCAGCGGGCGCCGTCAGAGCGGCACGTCGATCGCGCCGGCGCCGGTCGTGATCGCATTCGCGCCCGGCGCGGTCGCGATCGGCGGCAGGTTCGTGCCCGTCAGTGCGGGCGCGGCGCCCGGCGTGCCGCCGCGCGGCACCGTGCGGATCACCTGCGACGGCGGCAGCGGCGCGCCGTTCTTCAGATGCCGCCACATCAGGTTCAGCGCCTGCAGGTTGTAGTAGTGGACCGGCACGAAGCGCGTGTCGAAACCTGCGACCGGCAGGAACGCATCGAAGTGCTGCCCGTTCGTCACCTCGTAGAACACGAGCTGGCTGTGGCCGCCTTCGCTGATGCTGTTCTGCGCGACGTACGCGCGCGACGCATGGTTCACCGGCACGAGCGCATCGCTGCGGCCCTGCACGATGATCGCCGGCTTGCCCTGCAGGTTCGCGTTCACGCGCACCGCATCGACGTTCGCGGGCATGTCGAGCATCCCGTTGGTCCACAGCTGGCGCAGACACAGCGCGCCGGCAAAGCTCGCGTCGGGCGTCGCCAGCCGGTGATCGACGCCCGCGCCGGTGTTGAACACGAGATTGACGCCGGCCGTCGGCGGCACGCCGTTGCCGAGGCCGAATACGGCCGGCATCGGCGACGCGGCGGGCGGTGCGACCGCCCCCGTCGCGCTGGTGGTCGCGAAACTGAAATTGCACAGGTTGTCGGTCACGCGCGAGCGCGTGTAGGCGTTCGCATAAGTGACCGCGATCGCCGGAATCGCCTGCGAATCCCACATCGGCGCCTGCAGCAGGTCGGAATCGGCGAGGTAGCCGGCCGCATGCAGCTGCGCGAGCGCGTCGGCGGCCTGGCTCTGCGTATCGGCGCCCGACACGAGTCCCGCGGCGGCGAGCGTCGCGCAGCGCTGCGTGCGGATCGACTGCGTGGTGGCGAGCGGCAGCGCGCTCAGGTACGGTGCGCCCGCGAGCGACGCCGACGCGGCCGCGCACGGCTCCAGCAGGTTCGCGAGCGTCGCGTAGTCGGCCAGCGGACGGCCGAACGACGGCACCGGCTGGCCGCTCTCGCGCACGACCGCGTTGGGCGCCATCCGCACGTTCACCTGCGGCTCGCCGACCACGACCGCGGTGATCCAGCGACGGGTGTCCTGCTCGGCCGCCGCGAGCGCCGCGCCGCCGCCGTTGCTGACGGACGCGGCGATCGTCGTGATGTCGCCCGGGTGATAGCGCACGCCGTGATGCGAGCCGTCGAGCAGCGCGCCGAACTGTTCGTTGAGTGCCCAGTACGCGAATTCGACCGCCTGCAGCGTCGCGTGCCCCCAGTCCTGCTCGGGATTCTGCTGCGAGTGCGCGTGCTTGAACGCGTAACGGTTCGGGAAGCGGTTGTTGAACGCGGCCAGGTCGCCGCTCGTCACGTTCGCGGTAAAGAGGCTGGCATTGCCGGCCAGCACCGCATCGGCGAGCGTGCCGTCGATCAGCGTGATCGTGTCGGAACCGAGCTCGTGCGCGCCGTTGCCGCCGCCCTTGTCGTTGTAGGCGACCGCGCAGCCGCGCTTGAGGCCCCATTCGCCCGCCGCCGAAATCGCGCCGTACACGCCGCGCGAGCCCGACGACGTCGCGGTGACGACGCACGGCTGCGCGGGATCGAAGCTCGCCGGCACCTGCACGAGCAGCGTCACGTTCTTGCGGCCGCTGCCGTCGTCGGAATACGCGAGATATTCGGTGCCGGGAATCTTGCCTTCGCCGAGCGTGTCGTTGCCGTCGAGGTCGACGTTCGGCCCCCAGAAGCGGCCGTAGCCGCCGTTCGCGCTCATGTCGACGAGCGCGCGGTAGTTCGACCAGATCGCGACCCGGCGCAGTTCGGCGCCTGTCGGCCGGGACGGATTCGCGAACCCGGGTGCGGTGGCGGCGGCGAGGCCCGTCTTGCCGAGGCCGGCCGTCAGCAGGTCGTCGCTCGTGCCGTCGTAGGCGGTCGTGCGTACGCTGCCGGACACGAAACCGGGCAGCCGGTTGCGTTCGCCCGAGTCGTCGCCGTTGCAGGCGCCGAGCAACGTGAGCGCGGCCAGCGCCGCGCCGAGAAGAAACCGACTGCCCCACCCGTGCGTCGTCATTGCCGCCCTCTCGATATCGATATCGTTATCGGTCCGCCGCCGCATCGTGCGCGGCTCGCGGCCATCGGGAAAACGCCGGGTCGACCCGCGTTTTCGGCCTCGACGGAAGTCCCGTTCGGGGCATGCCGTAGCGGTGAACCTGGCGCGAAGCGACAGGCCCGCGGGCATACTGCAGTGCGAACGGGCCCCGATATGCCGGGGCCCGCCTGAAAGCGGGCGCGCGCGGCGCTGACGCGCCGCTGCCCGGCGTTATTGCTGCTGGACCGTCAGCTTGTTCGTGACCGACGTCACGCCCTTCACGCCCTTGGCTGCCGCTTCCGCCTTGTCGATTTGAGCCTGGTCGGGCACCGTGCCCTCCAGCGAGATCGCGCCGCCCTTCGAACGCACGACGAGGTTCGCCACGTCGACGCCGCCTGCCTTCGTAATGGCCTTGCGCACCGCGTAGCCGAGCTTGCGGTTCGCCTTCTTCGCGGTCTTGGCCGCCGCTTTCGGCGAGCTCGTTGCCGCGGCCGGCGCTTCGGTGGCCGCCGCATCGCTCGACTGCGCGTACACGCTGCCCGTCAGACAGGCCGCCACGGCCGCAACACCCAACGCTCTCAACACGATCGACTTCATGCTATCTCCTTGTGACTCCGGAACGGCCGTGCACAGTACGGCCGAATACCCCCAAAGGCAGCCGGCCCGCGCGCGAACGGGCGGGACGGCCGATGATTTCCACGGCGATGCGAGAGAGGCGACACGGGCCGGCGGCCGGCGCGCGCGAATGCGGGCCGGCCGGGCCGGACAGCCGCCGGCCGGACGCGCCCGGTCTCATTACATGCCGGGTCGCGCGCGAATCGGGCGCGGCTGCGTCGCACAATGTAATCCAGCGCCCGCCGAAGCGCAAAGCTTTTGCGCGCGGGCCGCCGGCGCCCGCCACCGGGGCGGCCCGGGCAAGCAGCCGCGAGCGGCAGCCGATTCGCGCACGCCGGGGGAAACCGGGTACCATCGCCGCCAGAACGTGCATCGCGTGCATCGGTGACGGCCGTCACCGATGCGCCACACCCGTGTCATCCGTCGATTCCATGAAGCCAGCCAGCCCTCGCCCGCCCCGTCGCATCCTCGCCCGCTTCGTCGCGGTGTCGTGGCGCGACCTCGCGCTGTCGATCGGCCCGACCGTGCTGCTCGCGGTCGCGGCAGTCTGGCTCGCGGTCAAGCTGATCCAGCCGGCGCCGCCGTCCACGCTCGTGATTTCGTCCGGGCCGCCCGGCAGCACGTACTGGAACGCCGCGCAGAAATACAAGGCGATCCTCGCAAAGAACGGCGTCACGCTCGACGTCGAGTCGTCCGAAGGATCCGCGCAGAACCTCGCACGATTGTCGAACCCGAACGCACCGGTCGACGTCGGCTTCGTGCAGAGCGGCATCGGCCCGAAGGAGCGCGATGAACACCTGGTGTCACTCGGCAGCATCGGCTACGTGCCGCTCGCGATCATGTACCGCGGCCCGGTCGTCGCGCGCCTGTCGGACTTCAAGGGCAAGCGGCTCGCGCTCGGCGCGGAAGGCAGCGGCGCACGCGAGTTGAGCCTCGCGCTGCTGAAGATGAACGGCATCGTGCCGGGCGGCTCGACCGAGCTCTTGCCGACCGCCGGCGAGGACGCCGCGACCGCGCTGCTCGACGGCAAGATCGACGCCGCATTCCTGTCCGGCGACTCGACGCAGATCCCGGTGATGTCGAAGCTGTTCCGCGCGCCGGGCGTGCACGTGTACTCGTTCACGCAGGCCGAGGCGTACGCGCGGCGCTTTCCGTACCTGACCGCGATCACGCTGCCGATGGGCGTCTACGATCTCGGCCGCAACCTGCCGCCCGCCGACATTCATACGGTCGCGCCGACGATCGAACTGGTCGCGCGCGACTCGCTGCACCCCGCACTGTCCGACCTGCTGATCGAGGCCGCACGCGAAGTGCACGGCCACGCGACGATCCTGCAGCACGCAGGCGAATTCCCGTCGGCCATCACGCGCGGTTTCCCGCTGTCCGACGACGCGTCGCGCTATTACAAGTCGGGCAAGACCTTCCTGTACCGGCGGCTGCCGTTCTGGGTCGCGAGTCTGGTCGACCGGCTGCTCGTCGTGCTGGTGCCGCTGGTCGTCGTGCTGATCCCCGGCTTGCGGCTGGTGCCGTCGCTGTATGGCTGGCGCGTGCGCTCGCGCATCTACCGCTGGTACGGCGCGCTGATCGCGCTCGAGCGCCGCGCGCTCGGCGAGCACACGGCCGACGAGCGCGTCCAGTTGCTCAACGAGCTCGACGACATCGAGGAAGCCGTGAACCGGATGAAGATGCCGCTCGCGTACGCGGGGCAGTTCTACGTGCTGCGCGAGCACATCGGTTTCGTGCGCGAGCGGCTCACCGCGCATGAGCACGACGCCGCATCGGCCGCCTCCGGCACGCCGGGCGCCGGCGCGCCCGCAGCGGCGCGCGGCGGCGGCGACGAGCCCCCTCGGGCGACTCCCGGTTCCGCGTGAGCGGCCGATCCGCGATCATTGCTGCATGCGCACGCCGCCGCGTAACATGAAGGCCGCCGCCAGGCGCGCACGCCCCACCCTCTGGAGATCGCCATGACAACCGGCCTCGATACTGCCCAACCCGCCTGGTTCTACGACTTCGTGTCGCCGTTCTCCTACCTGCTGCTGGAGCAGCACGACAAGTGGCCGGACGTGCCGTTCGAACCGGTCGCCGTGTCGCTGCCCGACCTGCAGCGCCACTGGGGGCAGCGCTCGAGCGCCGACGTGCCGACCAAGCGCGTGTTCACGTACCGCCACGCGCTGTTTCGCGCAGAGCAGCTCGGCATCCGCTTCAAGATGCCGCCCGCGCATCCGTTCGATTCCGACAAGGTGCTGCGCCTCGCGATCGCGCTGCGCGCCGACATCGCGACCGTGCTGGAAATGTTCCGCTTCATCTGGCACGACGGCAACGATCCGTCGACGCCGGACGGGTTCGCCGCGCTGTGCGAACGCGTCGGCGTCGGGCATGGCGACGAGCTGATCGAATTCGAGGAAACGAGCGCGCAGTTGCGCCGCAACACCGACGACGCGATCGCGCTCGGCGTGTTCGGCGTACCGACCTTCTGGATGAACCGGCAGCTGTTCTGGGGCGAGGATGCGCTGCCGATGGTGCTGTACTGCGCGCGCACGCCGAACTGGCTCGAATCGCGCGAGGTCAAGCGGATCAGCGCGCTGCCGAAGGGCCGTGCGTGATGGCCGGTATCACGCACGGCGACGCGCGGCTGCGGTAAGGTTACGCTTCACCCGAATCCCCCGACGATGGAAGACGACGACCGTACCGCCTCGCTCGATATCTGGCTCGTGCGCGTATTGCGCACGCTGCTGCTCGAGCGCAGCGTCACGCAGGCCGCGCTGCGGCTGAACCAGACGCAGCCCGCGATCAGCACCGCGCTGCGCAAGCTGCGCGAGACGCTGAACGACCCGATCCTCGTGCGCGGCAAATCCGGGATGGTGCCGACCGAGTACGGCGCATCGCTGCTCGGTGCCGCATCGCGCGCGCTGCGCGAGGTCGACTTCATCGCGACGCCGCACGGCGACTTCGATCCGTCGTCCGCGCGCCGCACGTTCCGCGTCGCGGCGCCCGACTACCTGAACGATTTCTTCATGCCGACGCTGATCGAGCGCTTTCGCGACGCGGCACCGCATGCGCATCTGGAAATCGATTCGCTGAATCCCGCGCTCGATCACGCGGAGGCGCTCGAATCGGGCGCGCTCGATCTCGTGATCGGCAACTGGCCGAAACCCGACCCGCACTTCGCCCGCCAGGACCTGTTCTCCGACACGATCGTGTGCCTGATGCGCGACGCGCATCCGCTCGCGCGCGCACCGCTCACCCGCGAAGCGTACGCGTCGGCCGCGCACGTCGCGCCGACGCCGTACACCGGCGACAAGCGCAACGCGATCGAGATCGGCCTCGCGCGTGCCCGCCTCACGCGGCGGATCGTGACGACGCTGCCGTACTTCGGCATCGTGCCGCAGGTGCTGCTGCAGTCTGACCTGATCTTCACGACGACGCGCCGCTTCGCGACGCACTATGCGCAGTTGCTGCCGCTCGTCGTCGTCACGCCGCCCGTGCCGTTTCCCCGCATCAAGAGCTACCTGCTCACGCACCCGCAGCCCGATCGCCCGACCGACATCGCGTGGCTGTGCGCGCTGATGCAGAGCGTATCCGACGAGCTGACGGCCGCACGCGGTCGCAAGCGCTGACCCGGCGCAGAACCGGCGCGCGATGGCCCGCGCGCGATCATGCGGCGCAGCCCCTCAGGCCGTGCAGAAGGTTTCCTGCAGATGGGTCCAGCGCACGACGCCAGCCGCGTCGCGTTCGAACACGGCGGTCGTGCGACGCGCGGGCAATGCGCCCGACGCCGCGTGCTGGGCTTCGAAATAGGTAAGCACCGCGTGCGACGCGCCGGTCGCGATCACGCGGATGTCCGACAGCGTGATGCGCAGCCCCGGCTTCGCGCCGCCGAGCTTCGCGAACAGCGCGCGCGTGCCGTCGCGATCGAGCGCGCGACCGTCGGTCATGATCATCGTGAATTCGGCGGAGAAAGGCGCGAGCATCGCGTCGAGTGCCGCGGGTGACGTGTCGACGCCGGACAGCCAGCGCTCGATGGCGACGACGCTCGCATCCAGCACGTCGAGATAGACCTGAGGTTCGGACATGGTGCCTGCACGAAAGACGCGCGGCCCGATGCCGCGCGATCCGTGCAGTGTAGGCAATAACGCGCGAACGTGCGCCGAGCGTATCGGCCGCGCGCCGTTACCGCGCGCAGCTCACGCCGTCGCGCACGCGGCCGGCCGCAGTGGCTTTCGCATCGGCCACCGGCATGCCCGAGCGGGCCTGCAGCAGTTCCGCGCAGACGGCCACCGCGATCGCGCCGGGCGCCTTGTCGACGATGCCGGCCACGCCGATCGGACACACCATCTCCGTGAGCCGTGCCGGATCGACACCGCGCGCGGCGAGGCGGCGCTCGAACTTCACGCGCTTGGTGCGCGAGCCGATCATCCCGAAATACGCGAAGTCGCGCCGCCGCATGATCTGCGCGGCGAGCGCGAAGTCGAGCGCGTGGTTATGCGTCATCACGAGGAAGTACGCACCGGGCGGCGCCGCGTCGACGACGGCCTCGGGTATGTCGGTCGGTTCCGGCTGCACGTTCGGCGGACACTCGTCCGGGAACAGCTCGTCGCGCGTGTCGACCCACTGCACGACGCACGGCAATGCGCCGAACAGCGTGACGAGCGCGTGACCGACGTGCCCCGCGCCGAACAGCACGATGTGCATCGGCGGCGCCGCCGCGCTCGCGCGGTTGCGCCGGCCGGTGCCTGGCGCGAACCTCTGCGGCGGCGACGGCACGGTGCCGCTCGCGCCGTCGCACCCGGCGACGGCCGCATGCGACGCGGCACGCAGCGAACGGGCGGGTTCGTTCATGTCAGCCTGCCCGGGCCGCACTCGCCGCGCGCACCGCATGCACCGCGCGCAGGATCGACTCGCCGGTGGCCGGCGCGTCGAGCGGCGGATTCACCTGGTAGTCGCCCACCGCGGCCACCGCGTCGCGCACCGCGAAGAACACCGAGAACGGCAGCAGCAGCGGCGGCTCGCCGACGGCCTTCGAACGATGGATGCTGTCCTCGACGTTGCGGTTCTGGAACAGCCGCACGTTGAACTCGGGCGGCGTGTCGTTGACGGTCGGGATCTTGTACGTGGACGGCGCGTGCGTCATCAGCTTGCCGCCCGCGTTCCACCACAGCTCCTCGGTCGTGAGCCAGCCCATCCCCTGGATGAACGCGCCTTCGACCTGGCCGATGTCGAGCGCCGGGTTCAGCGACGCGCCGACGTCGTGCAGCGCATCGACGCGCAGCGTGCGCATCTCGCCCGTCAGCGTGTCGATCACGACTTCCGACACGGCCGCGCCGTACGAGTAGTAGTAGAACGGCCGGCCCTGCAGCTTCGACTGATCCCAGTGCAGCTTCGGCGTCGCGTAGAAACCGTCGGACCACAACTGCACGCGCGCGAGATACGCCTTCGCGATCACTTCGCCGAACGGCACGCTCGCGCCGCCGACCCACACGACGTCGTTGCCGAACTTCACGTCGGCCGCATCGACCTTGCCGTCGCCGAACTGCTTCGCCGCGAACACCGCGAGCCGCTCGCGCAGCTGGCGCGCCGCGTCCTGCGCGGCCTTGCCGTTCAGGTCGGAGCCCGTCGACGCGGCGGTCGCGGACGTGTTCGCGACCTTGCTCGTGTCGGTCGCCGTCACGCGGATCCGGCCGAAGCGGATGCCGAGCTCGTGCGCGACGACCTGCGCGACCTTCGTGTTGAGCCCCTGCCCCATCTCCGTGCCGCCGTGGTTCACGAGCACCGAGCCGTCCGTGTAGATGTGCACCAGCGCGCCGGCCTGGTTGAAGTGCGTGACGTTGAACGCGATGCCGAACTTCACCGGCGTGAGCGCGATGCCCTTCTTCAGCACCGTGTTGCGTGCATTGAATGCGCGCACGCCCGCGCGTCGCGCGCGGTAGTCGCTCGTCGTCTCCAGCTCGCCGAGCAGCTCCTGCAGCACGTTGTCCTCGACCGTCTGCCCGTAAGGCGTCACGTTGCGTTCGGTCTTGCCGTACAGGTTCGCATAGCGCACGTCGAGCGGATCGCGGCCGAGCGCGCGCGCGATGTCGTCGAGGATGTATTCGATCGCGAACGCGCCCTGCGGGCCGCCGAAGCCGCGGAACGCGGTGTTCGACTGCGTGTTGGTCTTGCCGCAGTAGCCGGCGATGTTCACGTCGCCCAGCCAGTACGCGTTGTCGAAGTGGCACACCGCGCGCGTCATCACCGGGCCCGACAGGTCGGCCGAGAAGCCGCAGCGCGACGTCATGTCGAGCGCGACGCCGTCGAGGCGGCCGTCGTCGTCGTAACCGACCTCGAAGCGGTAATGGAAGTCGTGCCGCTTGCCGGTGATCATCATGTCGTCGTCGCGGTCGGGACGCAGCTTCACCGGGCACAGCAGCTTCCACGCGGCGAGCGCCGCGCAGCATGCAAAGAGGCCCGACTGCGATTCCTTGCCGCCGAACCCGCCGCCCATCCGGCGGCATTCGACCAGCACGTTGTGCGACGCGACGCCGAGCACGTGCGCGACGAGGTGCTGCATTTCGCTCGGGTGCTGCGTCGAGCAGTACACGTGCATCCCGTCGTCGTCCTTCGGCACCGCGTACGCGATCTGCCCTTCCAGGTAGAACTGCTCCTGGCCGCCGAGCAGCATCTCGCCCGACTCGCGATGCGGCGCGGCGGCGAGCCGCGCGGCCGCGTCGCCGCGCGCGAGCTTCAGCGGCGGGATCACGTAGGTCTCGGCCTTGCGCGCCTCCTGCGCGGTCAGGATCGCGGGCAGTTCCTCGTAGTCGACTTTCGCGCGGCGCACGGCGAGCCGCGCCGTTTCGTGCGACGTCGCGACGACGATGAACATCGGCTGGCCGACGAACTGCACGATGCCCTTCGCGAGCACCGGATCGTCGTGGATGATCGGGCCGCAATCGTTGACGCCGGGGATGTCGTCGGCCGTGAACACGGCGACCACGCCGGGCGTCGCGCGCACCGCGTCGAAGTTCATCGACACGATCCTCGCGTGCGGCTTCGCGGACAACCCGAGCGCCGCGTGCAGCGTGCCGGCGACGATCGGAATGTCGTCGGTGTAGGTCGCGCGACCGCTGACGTGCAGGTGGGCGGATTCGTGTGCGCGGGAGACGTGCACCTGCGCAGCGTCGGCTTGCGGGTCGAGGGTGCTCAGGAACGGTTCTGCTTGCTGGTTCATGTTCGATGTTCTCCCTCTTCAGACGCGCGCCGCGTCGTTGGCAACTTCAGCGGCCACTTCAGCGGCCACTTCGCGCACGTTCAACGCCTGCGGCGGCAGCGGGTCGTGCGGGCGCGTCTCCAGCCAGAATCGATACATCAGGTTCTTCGCGGTATCGAGGCGGTACGCGCTCGTCGCGCGCATGTCGGACAGCGGCTGGTAATCGCGCTCGAGCGCCTGCATCGCGGCCTGCGCGGTGGCTTCGTGCCACTGCGCGCCGTCGAGCACGGCTTCCGTGTGGGTCGCGCGCTTCGGCGTCGCGGCCATCCCGCCGAACGCGATGCGCGGCTCGCGGATCAGCTCGCCGTCCGCGATGAACGCGAATGCCGCGCACACCGCCGAGATGTCCGAGTCGAACCGCTTCGACAGCTTGTAGGTGCGGAACTGCAGTTTCGCGCGCGCACCGGTGCGGGTCGGCACCTTCAGGCCGACGACGAATTCGTGCGGCGCCATGTCCTTTTGCTGATAGCCGGTGTAGAGCGCTTCGAGCGGCAGTTCGCGCACCGTGTCGCCGCCGCGCAGCACCACCCGCGCGCCGAGCGCGATCAGGCCGGGCATCGAGTCGCCGATCGGCGAGCCGTTCGCGACGTTGCCGCCGATCGTCCCCGCGTTGCGGATCGGCAGCGACGCGAAACGCTTCCACATTTCGGTCAGTTCCGGATACGTGCCGGCGAGGGCCGCATACCCTTTCTCGACCGTCACGCCCGCACCGATTTCGATCCAGTCGTCGCCGTGCGCGATGTTCTGCAGCTCGGCGATCTGGCCGACGTAGATCAGGTCGTCGAGCCGGCGCATCTGCTTGGTGACCCACAGGCCCATGTCGGTGCTGCCGGCGAGGATCCGCGCGTCGGGACGCTCGGCCTTCAGCGCGGCCAGCGCGTCGAGCGTGCGCGGCGCCGCGAAGCGCGCGCCGTCGATCGTCGTGTAGTCGAACGTGTCGTCACGCTTGAGCGACGCGAGCGTGCGGGCGAGCGCGGCCGTGTCGACCGGCGCGGCCGGGGCGGCCGCACCTTCGCCGGTCGCGTCGAACATCTGCACCGCCGCGTCGACGATCGGCCGATAGCCGGTGCAGCGGCACAGGTTGCCGGTCAGCGCATCGGCGATCTCGGTGCGCGTCGGCACGTCCTTCGCCTTCGCGCACGCGCTGCCGCAGCCTTCGTGGCCGTGCTTCTCGTACAGCGCCCACATCGACATCACGAAGCCGGGCGTGCAGAACCCGCATTGCGAGCCGTGGCAATCGACCATCGCCTGCTGCACCGGATGCAGCGAACCGTCCGGCTGGCGCAGGTCTTCCACCGTCAGCAGCGCCTTGCCGTCGAGCGTCGGCAGGAACTGGATGCACGCGTTGACGGCCTTGAACGCGACGGTGCCCGCGTCGGTCAGCTCGCCGACGACGACCGTGCACGCGCCGCAGTCGCCTTCCGCGCAGCCTTCCTTGGTGCCGGTGCAGTGCGCATCCTCGCGCAGGTACTGCAGCACGGTGCGGGTGACGTCCGCGCCGCTGACTTCGCGGACCGCGTGACGATGGTAGAAGCGGATCGGCTCACTCATGTCTCTATCGTTCTTCAAGTGGGGGCAAAGGCGGCCTGCGCGGGGCGCTCGACCGACGTCTTTCTGACAGTTTGAACGCTATCACCATCAAATTCCGCAACCCATAGCCCATCACGCATGGGGCCCATATAACTGCCGCGATATGAGCGCCGGGGCCGCCCGGCGGCCTTCCCGAGCATTGCCCCGCTTGCGTTTCGGGCCTGCCGGGCGCGATCCGCCGGCGCGCTGTCATCGATAAAACGGGTCGCGATTAACTAAACGGTACCTGCATGAAAACCGGTTCCATGGGAAAATCCCGATTCCGTTTTTGGCCGCTTTCCGTTCCGTTTTCGCTCATTCGTTCAGACCCCATGTCATCCGATTCCGCCACACCGCCGCGCAGCGGCGCTGCCGTCACGCTGCAAATCGTGTCCGTCGTCTGTTTCACGTTCATCTGCTACCTGACCATCGGCCTGCCGCTCGCCGTGCTGCCGGGCTTCGTCCACGACGACCTCGGCTTTTCGGCGATCGTCGCGGGCGGCGCGATCAGCGTCCAGTATTTCGCGACGCTCGCGTCGCGCCCGCTCGCCGGGCGCTTCGCCGACACGCTCGGGCCGAAGCAGACGGTGCTGCGCGGGCTGATCGGCTGCGGCGTGTCGGGCGTGTTGCTGCTCGTCGCGCTGCTGCTGGCGCACTGGCCGGTCGCGAGTCTCGTGCTGCTGGTCGCGAGCCGGCTCGTGCTCGGCGTCGGCGAAAGCCTGTGCGGCACCGGGGCGATCCTGTGGGGTATCGGCCGGGTCGGCGTCGCACACAACGCGAAGGTGATCTCGTGGAACGGCATCGCGACCTACGGCGCGCTCGCACTCGGCGCACCGGTCGGCGTCGCGATCGCGCATACGCTGAATCCGGCACTGATCGGCGTGATCGTGATCGCGCTCGCCGCGATCGGCTTCTACCTCGCCCGCCTGATCGACTCCGTGCCGCTCGTGCACGGCGAACGGATGTCGTATGCGAGCGTGTTCACGCGCGTGCTGCCGCACGGCCTCGGCCTCGCGCTCGGCTCGGCCGGCTTCGGCTCGATCGCGACCTTCGTCACGCTGTACTACGCGGCGCGCCACTGGCCCAACGCCGCGCTGTCGCTGACCGTGTTCGGCACGCTGTTCATCGGCGCGCGCCTGCTGTTCGCGAACACGATCAAGACCCACGGCGGCTTCCGCGTCGCGATCGTGTCGTTCGCGTTCGAATGCTCGGGCCTCGTGCTGCTGTGGCTCGCGCCCGTGCCGCACGTCGCGCTCGTCGGTGCCGCGCTGACCGGCTTCGGCTTCGCGCTGATCTTCCCGGCGCTCGGCGTCGAGGCCGTCGCGCTCGTGCCGCCGGCAAGCCGCGGCGCGGCGCTGTCCGCGTATTCGGTGTTCCTCGACCTGTCGCTCGGCATCACCGGCCCGCTCGCCGGCTATGTGGCCGGTGCGTTCGGTTATCCGCAGGTGTTCCTGTTCGCGGCGATGGCGGCTGCGGCGGGCGTCGCGCTGTCGATGGTGCTGTACCAGCGGCAGGCGCGGGTCGCGGGGAGTGGCGCGGCGGCGTAAGCCGCAACGCATGGGGCATGGGGCTTGACGCTCGTTGCCGTACGCGCAACGCAACTCAACGCAGCAGCACGTTGAAGTCCCGCAATACGCGGAGCGCATCGGGGTGGCGCCGGAACGGAACGGCGTTCCCGAGCGAGAGCTTGGGCCCGGCACGATCGAAGAGCACGAGCGCTTCCGACGTATTGAGATGGCGCGACATGTACAGAAATCCGTCGACGCGACGGTGATGCCGGTGGACGGCAAGCGACCACTGTTGCGGAACGTCGTACGGCACGGTGGTCGACAACGCGCCGTCGCCACCGAGGTTTTTCAGCGGCAAGCCATGCAGAACGGCCACGGTCAGCGGCACGCCGTCAAATGAAAGTACGTAGCGATCGAGTTCGGTCGTCACGAGCGGAAAACCGCCCAGCCGCAGATCGGCGACTTCGTCATGCAGCACCGTCTCGGCGAATGCGCAATGCAGATCGAAGCCGAAGTAGCGCGTGCCGTACCTCCGCCGCTTGCGCGGATCGTCGAAGCGATTGCCGCCCGACTTCCCGAAGTATGGCTCGCCGGTCGCGTATCGCGAGATGCGCACCAGCGCCGCCGGCGCAACTTCGCGAGTCACCAGTGTCGCGCGCGCGAAATGTTCCCCTGGTGCCATCAGCAATCATGCCTCCTAGCGCTCGGCAAACGCCATGGCGGCGCGCTCGACCCCGTCCACCTTCCCGTGCGACAGCGCGACGAGAGGCGTAACGTTGCCGAGGGACGCCTTCGGCGTCGTGAAGAACTGCCATTTGCTCCATCCCGGCAAACTGCCGAGGCATTGGGTCACCCTGCCCAACGTCTTGCGATCGATGTCTCCCGTCAGATAGAAGGCCGGATAGTACTGGGCGGCGCCGACATCGACCGCGAAGATCCGACCGGACGCCACAGCCTTGCTGAGCGCCTGCCGCGTCATGCCGAGGCCGGCCCATGTCTGCGCGGCGGGCAGCAGGTTGCCGTCGGCGACCAGCATGCGCCGTTCCGCCTGCACCTGCCGCTCCAGATCGGCGGCGACGACTCCGCCCCCCCGCTTCTTCCCGCCGGTTGGCTTCCTGTCGCGCGTCGCCGCAGCGGCGATGCCGAATGTGATCGTGCCGGCCAGATCGATGACCTGCTCGATGCCGACCTTGAACAAGTGCCCCAATTGCTCGTCCGACAGCCTGAGCAGCGCGCGCGCGCGATCGGGGCCGAGCATGGTCGCCGCGCCGACGGCGCTGCGCAGCGCTTCCTCCGTCTCGACATCGAGAAGTGCAGCCGTCCCTTCCAGCGTATGAGCTTGCGTGACCATCATCGCCTCCTGTCACTACCGGAGTGATCCAGCGTAGCCCCGAACCGAAACCAAGTCAACCACGTCAACCAAATCACCCCATGCACCGGTTTCTTCGATCGTGTGCTCACACTGTCGCGGGTTTCATCACGCCGCCCGCAGAAACACCCGCCGCGTCAGATCGAATGCGACGAGGTTGCCGGCCAGCACCAGCAGCAGCCCGATCACCGCGAGCGGCGACCACCGATAGCCCTCGAAGACCGTCGACACGGCCAGCGCGACGATCGGAAACAGCACCGTGCAGTACGCGGCGCGCTCCGGCCCGATCCGGCCGACGAGCGTCAGGTACGCGGTAAAGCCGATCACCGAGCCCGGCACGGCCAGATAGACGAGCGCGCCGAGATAACGCGGGCTCGGGTCGATCATGAACGGCAGCCCGGCGAGCGCGCTGCCGGCCGTCAGGATCGCCGCGCCGATCAGCATCGCCCAGCCGTTGGTCGCGAGCGGGTGCAGCCCCATCGACTGCATCCGGCTCGACAGCAGGTTGCCGGCCGAGAAGCACATCGTGCCCGCGAACGCGATCGCGAGACCCGTCCAGGTCGCGTGATCGTCGAGGTGGCCGGCCATCTGCTGCCAGAACAGGCACGCGATGCCGGCCAGCCCGAGCAGCGCGCCGGCGATCGCGGACGGCCGCAGCGGGCGGCCCATGAACAGCCGGCCGTTGATCGAATTCAGCAGCGGCGCGGTCGAGAAGATCACCGCGACGAGGCCGCTCGGCACGACCTGCTCCGAGTAGTAGAAGCACAGGAAATTCAGGCAGAACAACGCGAAGCCCTGCGCGACGAGGTAGCGCCACGCTTCGCGCGGCGGGCGCACCGGCCGGCGCATCACGCGCAGCAGCGCGAACAGCACGGCGGCCGCGAGCCAGAAGCGCCACGCGATCGACACGGGCGGCGGCACGGCGCCGAGCTGCCACTTGATCGCGATCCAGGTGGTGCCCCAGATCAGCACGGTGACGAAATAAAGCGACAGGTTCATGGCGGCAATGAAGCGGAACGAGTGAAACGGACTCCGACTATGCCGCCGCCCCGCCCGCGCGGATTGTCCGGAATTGCGGTCATTTTCGGCACGCCGCACCGCGCGCCGCCCGCGCGCTTATACTCGTCGCATCATGAGTTCGTCCCTGTACGCCCCGCCCGCCGACCACGCAGCCGCCCTTGGCGGCGACGCGCTGCCGTTCGGCCTGCAGTCGGTGTGCCGCACGCTCGCCGACGCCAACGCGACGCTCGAGCGTTTCACCTGGCTCGGCGACCATCTCGCGATCGCCGAATGGACGCGCATCACCGACGAAAGCGAGACGATCTACGAACAGCCCGGCCATCACACGCTGTCGTGCTATCTCGACGGCGGCTACCGGACGGAGCGCGAACGCGTGCCGCGCTACGGCGCGCCGAGCCTGCTGTGCGCGCTGCCGGGCGACCATGAATCACGCTGGTGGGTGCGCGGCGAAATGCACTTCATCCACCTGTACTTCCTGCCCGAGCATTTCACGCAGCGCGCGATTCGCGAGCTCGACCGCGAGCCGCGCGAGCTGAAGCTCGCCGACCGCACCTATTTCGAGGATGCGCGCGTCGCCGCGCAGTTCCGTTCGCTCGCGCTGGAGCGCTGGGACGATGCGGACGGGCGGCTGCGTGTGAACGAGGCCGCGCACGACGTGCTGAGCCTGCTGCTGCGCGGCCAGAGCACGACGCGCACCGACGCGCCGTTCCGCGGCGGGCTCGCGCCGGCCGTGCGCCGCCGCGTGCGCGACTATATCGACAGCTACCTGTCGCAGCCGCTGACGCTCGGCGAGCTGGCGGAGGTCGCCGCGCTGTCCGAATACCACTTCTCGCGGATGTTCCGGCTGTCGTTCGGCCGCGCGCCGCACGCATGGGTGGCCGAGCAGCGGCTCGCGCGGGCACGCCTGCTGCTGCGCACGACGGCAGTGCCGCTGGCGCAGGTCGCGGCCGACTGCGGCTACGCGAACGCCGGCCACTTCAGCCATCGTTTTCGCGACGCGCACGGCACGACGCCGAACGCGTACCGGCGCGCGATGCAGGGCGGTTGAGACCCGCGCGCCCCCTCAACGTGCCGGCTCGTGCACCGCGCACCCGGCACGCACCGCCGTCTCCCTGCTTACGCGCCTCGCTGCGACAGCGCCTGCTCGAGCGCGGCCACGCCGGCCGGCAGGTCGACCGGCACCTTCAGATCGACCATCGTGCGGCCGAACGCATGCAGCGTGCGGAACAGGTTGTGTTCGCGGCACTGCTCGCCCATCTGCCCGATCCGCACGATCGGCAGCCCGAACGAGCCGGAGATCTCGACCTGGTACTGCTTCGAGATATGGCCGCACACCATCCCGGGCGTGAGCCCTTCGGGCGTCTCGATCCCGACCACCGAATTGAGCCGGCAGTCCTTCGGCGCATAGAGCGTGAGCCCCATCGCCTCGACGCCCGCCTGCAGCGCGAGCGAGCAGCGCAGGTGGCGCGCGAAGCGGCTTTCGAGCGTCTCCGCGCAGACGAGGCGCAGCGCCTCGTGCAGCGCGAGCACGCCCGACACCGGCGCCGTGTAGTGATAGCCGGCGTTGTGCCAGAAGTTCTCCGCGAGCGCCATGTCGAGGCACCAGTGCGCGTTCGGTTCCGGACGCTGCTTCATCCGCTCCCAGGCGGCGTCGGAGAATGCGATCAGCGACACGCCGGGGATCGACGACAACCCCTTCTGACCGCCCGTGATCACCGCGTCGATGCCCCACGCGTCCATCTCGAGCGGCATCGTCGACAGCGTGCACACCGCGTCGACGACGACCAGCGCGCCGGCCGCCTTCGCAAGCGCCGCGATGTCGCGCAGGTCGCGGTTCCACACGGTGTTCGACGTCTCGCCCTGCACGATCGTGACGATCTCGGGCCGCTCGCGCGCGATCGCGTCCGCGATCTCGTCGAGGCTCGCGACCGAACGGTCGGCCACTTCGAGCATCGCGACGTCCGCCCCGATGCGCGTGGCCATCTCGGCCATCCGTGCGCTGAAGAACCCGTTGCGGATCGACAGCACGCGCGTGCCGCGCCACGCGAGGTTCGAGATTGCCATTTCCATCGCGGCGGAACCGGGGCCGGCGACGCCGAGCACCCACTTCGTGCGGGTCTGGAACACGTAGCGCGCCATCTCCTTCACCTGCTCGATGATCTTCGCCATCGTCGCGCCGAGGTGGTTGATCACGATCGTGTTCGCCTTCGCGACGGCGGCCGGGATCGGGACCGGGCCGGCCCCCATCATCAGCAGCGGTTCTTCGGGCAGGATCGCGTCGAGCGGCACGACGACGGGGCAGGGAATCGGCGAGTAATCAAGGGACATGGCAGGCATCAGAGGATGGAAGAAAGCGCGCGGGGCGTCGCCCGCCGCACGGCATGGCAACTGATCGATCATTCCGCGTTCCGCGCTCGCGCGCAAGAGGCACTCGCGGCCGGACAGCGTGACGGTGGCCCGGTCGACGGACCGGGCCAGCCGGCCGCGCGCATGGCGGCCGATCGTATTTCGCATTCGCACCGCTTTGCCGGCCGCATGCGAAGCGGTTCCATGCGCGGTCGGATGTCCGCGATTTTCTCCGGCAATATTGCGACGATTTGCGGATGTCCATGCTCAGCACGATGCATGCATCGACCGGATTACTCGTCGCCACGATAAAAATTGCGCAGATGGAATCGGCGCACGAAAACCGGGCCCGCTAAAAAACATACGTTGACGCAGCATCTATTGGTGAACGATTTCATCCATTACCGCACTCAGCCGTACACCATCACATGCAACACATTGATTCACATACAAAATATTCGAATCAATGATGTCCGGTTTCAATACACGCCCGACTATCCACGGCGCCCGCCCGCGACACTGACTCGTTAAACGGATACCCGCGATTTCGATTTTACGCAACCCGCCCCTTTTCTCAGGTTGACGGATATCGCTTTCGTAATGAACAATCGTCTGCAGAATCGAAAACCGATTTTTCGATACGAGCGAGAACCGGATGTCGCATGACGGTTTTCCAGGTCGTGCGACGAAAAATCACCACCAGAATCAGTCAACCGGTCCAGAAATCCGCTAGCCATGAACCAGATTCAGACCATGCGTGTGTTCGTCTGCGTCGCCGAGCAGCAGAGCTTCCGGCGCGCGGCCCACCATCTGGGCGTATCCAATGCGCTCGTCACGCGCTCGATCGCGATGCTCGAGTCTCACCTCAACACGCGGCTGATCCACCGCACCACGCGCAACCTGTCGCTGACCGAGGCAGGCCTGCGCTACCTCGACGGCTGCCGCGCGCTGCTCGAGGAATTCGACCATCTCGAGGCCTCCGTCGCGCATGCGGTGCGCGAACCGGCCGGCACGCTGCGGGTCGTCGCGTCGGGCCTGCTGTCGCCGCTCGCGCTGACGCCGCTCGTGAGCAGCTTCCGGCACCGCTACCCCGAGCTGCGCGTGCAGCTCACCGTCGCCGAAGGGCCGCTCGACGTGCTCGATTCGGGCTACGACGTCGGCATCGCGACCGGCAACCGGCTCGACGGCAACCCGACGCTGATCGGCCACGCACTCGCGCCGAACCCGTTCGTCGCCTGCGCGGCGCCCGCCTATCTCGAACGGCGTGGCGAGCCGCGCGTGCCCGACGACCTGCCGGGCCACGACTGGGTCGCGCTCGCGCCGCACCAGCATGCGCCCGCATGGCGGCTGGTCGGCCACGACGGCGCCACGCATTCCATCACCGTCCGCCCGACCTGCACGGTCAACCAGCTCGCGCTCGTGCAGGCCGCGGCCGTGGCCGGCTCCGGCATCGCGGTGCTGCCGGAGCCGTGCGTCGCCGCCGCGCTCGCCACCGGCACGCTCGTGCGCCTGCTGCCCGGCTACCGGATCGACGACCCGGACGCGCAACTGTCGCTCGTCTACCCGAATCGCCAGTACGTGCCGGCCCGCACGCGCAGCTTCGTCGAGCACGCGCTCGAGCATTTCGGCGTGCAGGCGGCCCGCGAGCGGACCGGCTACGGCTTCCTGCGCACGCCCGATCGCGTCGATATCGTCACGGGCCTGCAGACGGGCCTGCAGTAAACTGCACGCGTCAGCCATCGGAGGTGCAGCGTGCGCGTGATCCTGTTCAGCAGCCGGCAGTACGACGACGAATCGTTTGCCGCCGCCAACCGGCAGTTCGGCTATCGGCTGCACTTCCAGCCGTCGCATCTCGACGTGGAAACGGCGATCCTCGCGCACGGCTATGACGTCGTCTGTCCGTTCGTCAACGACACCGTCGACGCGGCCGTGCTCCAGCGGCTTGCCGACGGCGGCACGCGCCTGATCGCGCTGCGCTCGGCCGGCTTCAACCATGTCGACCTGGCGGCCGCCGAGCGGCTCGGCATCGCGGTCGTGCGCGTGCCCGCCTATTCGCCGCATGCGGTTGCCGAGCACGCGGTCGCGCTGATCCTCGCCCTCAATCGCCGGCTGCCGCGCGCGGTGGCCCGCACGCGCGAAGGCGACTTCTCGCTGAATGGCCTGCTCGGCTTCGACCTGCACGGCAAGACCGTCGGCGTGATCGGCACCGGGCTGATCGGCCGCGTGTTCGCGAAGATCATGATGGGCTTCGGAATGCACGTGCTCGCGCACTCGAAGCCGCCGTACGACGACGAACTGATCGCGTTCGGCGTGCGCTACGTCGAGCTGGACGAACTCCTGCACCATGCCGACGTCGTCAGCCTGCACTGCCCGCTGCTGCCGTCGACGCATCATCTGATCAATGCGCAGACGCTCGCGCGCATGAAGCACGGCGCGATGCTGATCAATACCGGCCGCGGCGGCCTCGTCGACGCGCAGGCGCTGGTCGACGCGCTCAAGAGCGGCCAGCTCGGCCATCTCGGGCTCGACGTGTACGAGGAGGAAAGCGGCCTCTTCTTCGAGGATCACTCCGACCTGCCGCTGCAGGACGACGTGCTCGCGCGCCTGCTGACGTTCCCGAACGTGATCGTCACGTCGCACCAGGCGTTCTTCACGCGCGAGGCGCTCGCCGAAATCGCGCACACGACGCTGCTGAACATCGAGGCATGGCACGCGGGCACGCCGACCAACGTCGTCACGACGGGGCGCTGAGCCAAGGCGTTCGGTGCAGCGTCTGGCACACGCGACCCGTCAACGATTCGTCATTTTGTTTCGACTGATGTAACGCCGCACGCACGGCGTCTGCTATCGTTGCGCCGATCTCCCCCTGCCTCTGCCGCTCATGCGTTTCGACGACTCCGCCATCGCCGCGGTCTACCGCGCCATCTTCGAACGGCGCGACATGCGCCACTTCACGCCGGCGAGCGTCGATCCGGCCACGCTCGCACGGCTGCTGCGCGCGGCGCACCACGCGCCGAGCGTCGGCTTCATGCAGCCGTGGCGCTTCATCCGCATCACCGATCCCGCGCTGCGCACTGCGATCCATGCGCTCGTCGAGGCCGAGCGCCGCGCGACCGCCGACGCACTCGGCGAGCGGCAGGACGAATTCATGCGGCTGAAGGTCGAAGGCGTGCGCGAATGCGGCGAGCTGCTGGTCGTCGCGCTGACCGACGACCGCGAGCGCCACGTGTTCGGCCGCCGCACGCTGCCGGAAATGGACCTCGCGTCCGCCGCCTGCGCGATCCAGAACATGTGGCTCGCCGCGCGCGCCGAAGGGCTCGGGATGGGCTGGGTGTCGCTGTTCGACGTCGACGCGCTGCGCACGCTGCTCGGCATGCCGGCCGGCGCGAAGCCGATCGCCGTGCTGTGCGTCGGACATGTCGACGCGTTCTATGCAAAGCCGATGCTAGAGGAAGAGCGCTGGGCCGCGCGGATGCCGATCGACGCGTGCCTGTTCGAAAATGGCTGGGATGCGCCGATGGCGGCCGTTGCTGCCGATGACGCGGCCAACTCCGGCACGATCGCCGGATCGGCGTCGTCGCCCGCAGGTGCCGCGCCGGACGTGCGCGCCGACTCGACGTCGATCGGCCCCCGTCCCGAGCACTAACCAGCTACACGGCGGGCGGAACGGTCGCTTCGCCGGATTCGCTCCGACGCGATGTTTCGCCGGGCCACCGGTCGCTGGACCGCCACCACGTCCCCCGCCGAACACCGCCCGAATCCCACACTGTGACGCACCGGGCCCGCTACCGCGTCGCACGCCGGCAACATCCGTTTTGGCCCCAAACATAGGGGTTTCCACTGAAGTAGAATCGCGGCTGACGTCTCTCCGCCCCGCCCGTCCCGCGCATCCCGCGCCGGCCTCGGGCCGAGGCCTTTTCCTTAGCCCACCGCGATGCCCTTGCCTCTTTTCGCCCTTGCCGTCGCCGCATTTGGAATCGGTACCACCGAGTTCGTGATCATGGGGCTGCTGCCCGACGTCGCCCGCGACCTCGGCGTGTCGATCCCCGCCGCCGGGATGCTCGTGTCGGGCTACGCGCTCGGCGTGACGATCGGCGCGCCGATTCTCGCGATCGTCACCGCGAAGATGCCGCGCAAGCGCGCGCTGATGGGCCTGATCGGCCTGTTCATCGCGGGCAACCTGTTCTGCGCGATCGCGCCCGGCTATGCCGTGCTGATGGCCGCGCGCGTCGTCACCGCGTTCTGCCACGGCGCGTTCTTCGGGATCGGCTCGGTCGTCGCGAGCAACCTCGTCGCGCCGAACCGCCGCGCGCAGGCGATCGCGTTGATGTTCACCGGCCTCACCCTCGCGAACGTGCTCGGCGTGCCGCTCGGTACCGCGCTCGGCCAGGCGTACGGCTGGCGCGCGACGTTCTGGGCCGTCACCGGCATCGGCATCGCCGCGGCCGCCGCGCTCGCGGTGTGCCTGCCGAAGAACCTCGCGATGCCCGACACCAGCATCACGCGCGAATTCAGCGTGCTGAAGCACCCGCAAGTGCTGATGGTGCTCGGCATCAGCGTGCTCGCGTCCGCGAGCCTGTTCAGCGTGTTCACGTACATCACGCCGATTCTCGAGGACGTGACGGGCTTCTCGCCGCGCCAGGTCACTTACGTGCTGCTGCTGTTCGGACTCGGCCTGACCGTCGGCGGCACGCTCGGCGGCAAGCTCGCCGACTGGCGCCGGATGCCGTCGCTGATCGCCACGCTCGCGCTGATCGGCATCGTCCTCGCCCTGTTCGGCGGCACCATGCACCTGCCGTTCGCGACGCTCGCGACGATCTTCGTGTGGGGCATCCTCGCGTTCGCGATCGTGCCGCCGCTGCAGATCCTGATCGTCGATCGCGCGAGCGACGCGCCGAACCTCGCGTCGACGCTGAACCAGGGCGCGTTCAACCTCGGCAACGCAACGGGCGCGTGGCTCGGCGGGATGGCGATCGGCTCCGGCGTGTCGCTCGTGAGCCTGCCGTGGGTCGGCGTCGCGATGGCCGTCGCGGCGCTCGCGCTCACGCTGTGGTCGGCGTCGCTCGAACGCCGACCGGTGAGCGGGCCGACCGAATGCGTGTGACGCGCGGCGCGCCCGGCCACGCGCTGCGTCGCGCCGTTCGTTGCACACCCGGCCCCATGCGATCCTGATGCCCTTCATGGACCTTTCAAGAGCCGCGGTGTAGCATCGCGGCCGATGAAAGCCATTCTCAATCGTGATTTCCTCGCACTGATCCTGAGCGTCGCGGTAGTCGGTCTCGGCACCGGCGCCACGCTGCCGCTCACCGCGCTCGCGCTGACCGAAGCCGGACACGGCACCCACATCGTCGGCATGCTGACGGCCGCGCAGGCGCTCGGCGGCCTCGCGATCGTCCCGTTCGTCACCGCGCTCGCGCGGCGCATCGGTGCGCGCCGCGCGATCGTCGTGTCGGTCGTACTGCTCGCCGCGGCCACCGCGCTGATGCAGTTCACGTCGAACCTGATCCTGTGGGGCGTGCTGCGCGTGCTGTGCGGCGCGGCGCTGATGCTGCTGTTCACGATCGGCGAAGCGTGGGTCAACCAGCTCGCCGACGATTCGACGCGCGGCCGCGTGGTCGCGATCTACGCGACCAACTTCACGCTGTTCCAGATGGCGGGCCCCGTGCTCGTCAGCCAGATCGCCGGCGCGACGAGCATCCGCTTCGCACTGTGCGGCGCGCTGTTCCTGCTCGCGCTGCCGACGCTCGCGACGATCCGGCGCGCGCCGCTCGCCGGCGACGACGCGCATCACGCAGCGCACGACAGCTGGCTCGCCGTGCTGCCGCGCATGCCCGCGCTGATCATCGGCACCGGCTTCTTCGCGCTGTTCGATACGCTCGCGCTGTCGCTGCTGCCGCTCTACGCGATGGATCACGGCGTGGCCAGCGCGACCGCCGTGCTGCTCGCGTCCATCATGCTGTTCGGCGACACCGCGATGCAGTTCCCGATCGGCTGGCTCGCCGACAAGCTCGGCCGCGAACGCGTGCACCTCGGCGCCGGCTGGATCGTGCTCGCGGGCCTGCCGCTGCTGCCGTTCGTGATCGCAAATCCATGGCTGTGCTGGCCGCTGCTGTTCGTGCTCGGCGCGGCGGCGGGCAGCATCTACACGCTGTCGCTCGTTGCATGCGGCGAACGCTTCCGCGGCGCGGCGCTCGTCACCGCGAGCTCGCTCGTATCGGCATCGTGGAGCGCCGCGAGCTTCGGCGGCCCGCTGGTTGCCGGCGCGTTGATGGAACAACTCGGCAGCAATGCGCTGATCGGCGTGCTGGTCGTCTGCGTCGCCGCGTTCGTCGCCGCCGCGCTTTGGGAACGACGCGCGGCGTTGCAACACGCGGTTTGACGCTGGCGCCGATGCTGTCGCGCAACGTCACCCATCGGGACACGCAAGCGCATGCGCACCGCCGCCCGCCGGTAAAGCGAACGCGGCCCGCGCAATGCGGGCCGCCCGGTCCTTCGCGACTACGCGTGATGTTTCGCGCTGCGATCCGTCACGCACTCCGCGCGGGCAGGACCTTGCCGGCACACGTACCGAAACCGACGCGATAGCCGTCGCCCTGGCACCAGCCCGCGAGCGTGAGCTCGTCGCCGTCCTCGATGAACGTGCGGCTGCCGCCGCCCTTCAGCGCGAGCGGTTCCTTGCCGTTCCACGTCAGTTCGAGCAGGCTGCCGAACGAATCCTTCGTCGGCCCGCTGATCGTGCCCGAACCCATCAGGTCGCCGACGCGCGTATTGCAGCCGGCCACCGTGTGATGGGCGAGCTGCTGCGCCATCGTCCAGTACATGTGCCTGAAGCTGGTGCGGCAGATCGGCGTCGCTTCGGCGGCGCCTGCCGCGCGCAGCGTCACTTCCAGCGCGATGTCGAACGCATGCTTGCCCGCGTGCCGCAGATACGCGAGCGGCTGCGGCGACTGTTCGGGCTGCGCGACGCGGAACGGTTCGAGCGCGTCGAGCGTGACGATCCACGGCGAGATCGTCGTCGCGAAGCCCTTCGAATTGAACGGGCCGAGCGGCACGTATTCCCATTGCTGGATGTCGCGCGCGCTCCAGTCGTTCAGCAGCACCATCCCGAAGATGTGCGCTTCGGCGTCCTCGCACGCGATCGGCTCGCCGAGCGCGTTGCCCTTCCCGACGATGAAGCCCGTCTCCAGTTCGATGTCGAGCTTGCGGCACGCGCCGAACACCGGACGCTCCTGGTCGGGCAGCTTCAGTTGCCCGTTCGGGCGCCGCACCGGCGTGCCGCTCACGACCACCGACGACGCGCGGCCGTTGTAGCCGATCGGCATCTCCGACCAGTTCGGCAGCAGTGCATTCTTCGGATCGCGGAACATCGAGCCGACGTTGGTCGCATGCTCCTTCGACGAATAGAAATCGGTGTAGCCGGGAATGTCGACCGGCAGGTGCAGCGTCGCGTCGCGCTGCGCGACGAGCACTTGCGCACGCAACGCGGCATCGTCGCGCAGCCGCGCGTCGCCGCGCGAGAACAGCGCCGACAGTTGCACGCGCACACTGCGCCATGCATCGTGGCCGAGTGCGATGAACGGATTGAGCGTCGGCGCGGCAAATACGTCGGCACCGGCCGGCAGTGTCACGAGGCCCGCCCGCGCGAGCGCGGCGAGATCGACGATCCGGTCGCCGAGCGCGACGCCCGCGCGGCGCGCCGGTTGCTTCGCATCGCTGAAGATCCCGAACGGCAGGTTCTGGATAGGGAAATCGCAGGCGGGATCGTTCGCCGTGTCGACCCAGCTCTTGCGAGCCGGGTCGAGCGTCGCGCGCCAGTCTTGGGTATCGCTCACTTTTGCTCCGGATTGAAGTGTTTCCTGATGCCTTGCCAGCATTCGAAGTAATCGGCCTGCAGCTGCGCGGTGTCGAGCGCGTAGCGCGTCGGGCGGATCAGCGTGCGGGTTTCGAACATGAACGCCATCGTGGCGTCGACCTTGTGCGGCTTCGTCGTGTCGCCCGCGGACGCCTTCTCGAACGTGTCCGCGTCGGGCCCGTGGCCCGACATGCAGTTGTGCAGGCTGGCGCCGCCCGGCACGAAGCCTTCGGCCTTCGCGTCGTACGCGCCGTGCACGAGCCCCATGAATTCGCTCGCGACGTTGCGATGGAACCAGGGCGGGCGGAACGTATCCTCGGCCGCGAGCCAGCGCGGCGGGAAGATCACGAAGTCGATCGTGTCGACGCCCGGCGTGTCGCTGGGCGACTGCAGCACGAGGAAGATCGACGGATCGGGATGGTCGAAGCTGATCGAGCCGATCGTGTTGAACAGGCGCAGGTCGTATTTGTACGGCGCGTAGTTGCCGTGCCACGCGACGACGTCGAACGGCGAATGGCCGATGTCCGCGCGCCACAGGCGCCCGTTCAGCTTCGCGACGAGTTCGAACGCGCCTTCGCGGTCCTCGTACGCGGCCTGCGGCGTCAGGAAATCGCGCGGATTCGCGAGCCCGTTCGAACCGATCGGGCCGAGGTCCGGCAGGCGCAGCAGCGCACCGAAGTTCTCGCAGATGTAGCCGCGCGCGTCGCCGTCCGGCAGCGCGACCGAAAAACGCACGCCGCGCGGGATCACCGCGATCTCGAACGGCTCGACGTCGAGCCGGCCGAATTCGGTCGCGATGAAGAGCCGTCCCTGCTGCGGCACGATCAGCAGTTCGCCGTCGGCGCTGTAGAAGAAGCGGTCCTGCATCGCGCGGTTCGCCGCGTACAGGTGAATTGCGCAGCCGTTCATCGCGGCCGCCGAGCCGTTGCCGGCCATCGTCACGAGCCCTTCGACGAAATCGGTCGGCGCGACCGGCATCGGCAGCGGATCCCAGCGCAGCTGGTTCGGCGGCGTCGGCGGCACGTCGGCCGAGTCGCCGAATTCCGCCACGAGCCGCTGCGCTCCCGTGAACGGCTCGAACGGCCGGTGCACGGCCGCCGGGCGGATCCGGTACAGCCACGAGCGGCGATTGTGGCCGCGCGGCGCGGTAAACGCGGTGCCCGACAGCTGTTCCGCATACAGGCCGTACGGCGCGCGCTGCGGCGAGTTGCGGCCGTGCGGCAGCGCGCCGGGCAGCGCCTCGGTCGCGAATTCGTTCGCGAATCCGCTCAGGTAGCCGGCGGTTGCCGGTTTCGACAGGTCAAGCGTCATCGTTTCCTTTCTCCATCAATTCATGGCGGCGCTCGGCGCCTGCGCGCCGTTGCGCCGCGTGACACCCGCCAGGCCCAGCACGAACAGCGCCGAGCACAGCACGGGCACCGCAGCCGCGTGGAACAACGCACCGTTGGTCCAGTTGAGCGCAATCAGCTGGCCGCCGACGAGCGGCCCGAGCACCGAGCCGATCCGGCCGATCCCGAGGCTCCAGCCGATGCCGGTCGAGCGCAGCGACGTCGGGTAGTACTGGCCCGCGAGCGCGTTCACGGCCGGCTGCCCGCCGACCACGCAGAACCCGCCCGCGAACACGACCAGCAGCAGCCACGGCAGCGCATGCGCGACCGAGCCGATCAATCCCACCGACACGGCGGCGCACGCGAAACACGCGAACAGCACGCGCACGAAGCCGTGGCGTTCGATGAACCAGCCGAGCGACAGCGTGCCGATCACGCCACCCGTCTGCAGCACCGTGCCGACGATCACCGCCGTGCCCGGCGCATGGCCCGCGTCGCGCATCACGGTCGGCAGCCAGTTCGACAGGAAATACAGGTCGATCAGGTTCATGAAGCTGATCGCCCACAGCAGCAGCGTGACCGGCAGGCGGCCGTGACGGAACAGCTCGGCGACCGGCGCGCCGCTTGCCGCGCGCTCGCGCACGACGAGGCGCGTGTTCGCATCGATGCCGGCCTGCGGCGCGAAGCGCGCGAGCCAGTCGCGTGCCTGCGCGTCGCGCCCTTTCAGCACCAGGAACTGCAGCGACTCGGGCAGCCGCGCGAGCATCGCGATCGTCAGCACGAGCGGCACCGCGCCGCCGACGAAGAACACGGCACGCCAGCCGAGCGACGGAATCAGCGCGGCGCTGATGAAGCCGCCGAGTGCCGCGCCGAGCGTGAAGCCGCACGACACGATCATCATCCGCTTCACGCGATGCGCGGCCGGGCTGAACTCGCCGACCAGCGCCATCGCGTTCGGCATGATGCAGCCGAGGCCGAGGCCCGTGACGAAGCGCAGCGCCATCAACACGGGAATCGAGCCGGCGAACGGCGTCGCGAGCATCGTCACCGCGAAGAACAGCGTCGAGCCGATCAGCACCGGGCGGCGCCCGATCCGGTCGGCCAGCACCGACAGCCCGAGCGCGCCGAGCAGCATCCCGAACAGGCTCGCGCTGAACACGGGCCCGAGCGCCTGCTTCGGCACGCCCCATTCGGCGATCACGCTCGGCGCGACGTAGCCCATCGCCTGCGCATCGAAGCCGTCGATCACGAGGCACAGCCCGCACAGCACGAGCAGCATCCAGTGAAAGCCCGGGCGATGCGTGTCGTCGATCACGCGCTCAACCTCGAGCACGCGCGCGGCGGCCGACGCCGCGCTCATTGCGCCGCCTCGGCGGCCGGATGCACGGGCGGCGTCACGCCCTGGCGGGCGAGTGCCATCGCTTCGCGCAGCACGTCGGCGTCGCCGATCTGGTTCGCGAGCAGCAGGATCAGCTTTGCGTTGACGAGCTGGCTGTCGGCGTCCGACAGGTCGCGATGCATGTCGATCAGCGCTTCGTAGAACGCGTCCGGATCGGCCAGGCGCGGGCGGGTGTCGAGTCGGGGCATGACGGGTGTCTCCGGTGTCGTGGTCTGGTTCGATGCGGCGTTCAATGCCGTGTTCAGCGTGCGCAGGTCGCGCGCGCCAGCGCGTCGGCGATCGCCTGGCGCTCGAGCGTGCGCATCCGTGCGCAGACGTGCTGGTCGGGGCGCAGCAGGTAGAACGTGCCGGGCTTCGCGTCGTAGCGTTGCGCGGCGAAACCGTCGACGTCCTCCACGACGTCGACGCCCGCCACCGGCTGCGCATGCCCGGCCGGCACCACCAGCACGGGCCGCACCGGCAGCGCGAGTCCCGCGAGCGCTTGCGCGAGCGCGGCGGCGTCGCCCGGCAGCCCGAACAGCACGCCGGCGAAGCCGTCGCCGAGATGCTTCAGCAGCCAGTCCGGCGCCCCCTGCGCGCGCACCGGCGCATCGGCCGCAGCGGCACCCGGACGCATCGCGCACGCGAACGCGTCACCGTTGCGGTCCGGTGTATTCAGCGGCGAATCGGCCAGCACGGCCGGCACCGACAGGCGGCCGCTGTTCACGAGCTTGCGCGCGAACTCGCAGTCGCGCGCAAGCTTCAGCGTCGCGTCGCGGAACACGCGCGACACCGCGCTCTTCGGCGTGATGAAGTCGGTGGAACGCGTCGAATTGCGGATATTCTCGTCGGCGGCGAACTCGCGCTCGCTCGCATAGGTGTCGAGCAGGCGGTCGTCGGAGCGGCCGTCGAGCACCAGCTTCAGCTTCCACGCGAGGTTGTCCGCGTCCTGCACGCCGCTGTTCGCGCCGCGCGCGCCGAACGGCGACACGCCGTGCGCGGAATCCCCCGCGAACAACACGCGGCCATGACGGAACGTATCCATCCGCTGGCAGCGAAACGTATAGACGCTCACCCATTCCAGCTCGAACTCGACGTCCGCGCCGAGCAGCGCGCGCACGCGCGGGATCACGCGCTCCGGCTGCTTCTCGGCGACCGGATCGGCGTCCCAGCCGAGCTGGAAGTCGATGCGCCACACGTTGTCGGGCTGGCGATGCAGCAGCACCGACTGGTTGCGGTGAAACGGCGGATCGAACCAGAACCAGCGCTCGGTCGGGAATTCCGCCTTCATCTTCACGTCGGCGATCAGGAAGCGGTCCTTGAACGTGCGGCCGCGGCTCTCGAGGCCCATCGCCGCGCGCATCGGGCTGCGCGAGCCGTCGGCCGCGATCACGTATTGCGCGCGCAGCGTGTCGATGCCTTCCGGCGTCTCGACCGTCAGCGCCGCGTGGTCCGCCGACTGCGCGACGCCCGTCACCTTGTGCTTCCAGCGGATCTCGAGATTCGGCAGCTCGAACGCGCGCTCGGCCAGATAGCCTTCGACGTAGTACTGCTGCAGGTTGATGAACGCCGGGCGCGCATGCCCTTCCTCGGGCAGCAGGTCGAACGCGTACAGCTGTTCGTCCTGCAGGAACACCTTGCCGACATGCCAGCTCACGCCCTTGTCGACGAAGCGCTCGCCGCAGCCGAGCCGGTCGAAAATCTCGAGCGTGCGCTTCGCGAAACAGATCGCGCGCGAGCCCGTCGACAGCGTGTCGTCATCATCGAGCAGCACGACCGGCACCCCCTGCTGCGCCAGGTCGATCGCGGCCGACAGGCCCACCGGGCCCGCGCCGACGACGATCACCGGGTGAACGGCCGTGTCATTGCCGGCGGCCCGCGCCGCGCGCGGCCGGTAGTCGAACTTCAGCGTCTGGTAATCGATGCTCATGGTCGCCATCCGCTCCTCAGCCCTGCCGTGCGCGCGCCGGTGCGCGCCGCGCCGTTCCGCCCAGATCCACGACCTGCCGCCGATGCCGCGGCCCGCCCTGCTCCGTCCACATGCTGTCACCCGCCACGTCTCGCTCCTTGCTTCCTGTTGATTCGATTCGGAAACGGCGCCGACCGCGGGCGCCCGAATGCCGCTTTTCTTGATCGGCGACACATCCTGGATTTACGAATAGTAAAACCAATTACGAATAGTGAAATCAACGTAAACCCTAGCGATCGCGTCGGGGACGGGATAACCATATGAGCGAAACGCCAAGCCGAGCCGGACGCGCACTGCTAATATCAAGGCATGAGGCGGCCCCTTTCGGCCGCCATTTTTCCTTCCTACACCGATGATTCCGCCCAACATTCCCGAGCTGGTCGCCCGCGCCGGGCAACTGCCTTATCTGCGGGAACACCTCGCGCTTGCCGACGGCGGCACCGCGTGCGCGAATCTGCCCGAGCGCACGCTCGCGAGCGCTTATGAACCGATCTACGACGTGACGATGCCCGGCGCACCGCAGTCGACGTCGTTCGCGGATGCGATCGAGCGCTACGGCGACGAACTCGGCTTCCAGGCCGTCACGCTGGTCACGGGCGCGCCGCACGACCCGGTCGACTCGGCCGTCGACGACCAGGCGCTCGTCGCGATCGACCGGCTGTCGCGCGCGCTGCATGCGATCAACTTCTTCGGCGCGCAACGCCACGGGCTGTTGTTCCTGCGCGTGCACGAACGGCTGCTCAAGAGCGTGAAGTACGACCACGGCAAGCATTTCTCGGCGGTGCTGCAGCGCTTCGGGTTGCCGAGCGAGCGCATCGTGATCGAGCTACCGGCCGTCGCGGTCGCGCACAAGACTTTCCTCGGCTACCTGACGCGCAGCTACCAGCATCACGGCTTCAAGGTCGCGGACAAGCTGCCCGACCCGGGCCGGATCCTCGCGGTCGAATCGGAGATGGCGCGGCCCGACTACATCAAGATGGATGCGGGCATCGCGCTGCGCAACGGGATGGTGAAGGCGCTGGTCGCCTATGCGCAGCGCGTGCGGATTCCGCTGATTTTCGACGGCGTCGTCGACGAGACGCAGTGCGAGCTGCTACGCCAGCACGACGTGCGGTTCATGCAGGGGCCGGTGTTCGCGAAGGTCGTGACGGCCTGAGCGGCGGGGCGGCGAACGCGCGCGGGGCGCGGCGGATGGCGGATGCTGTCATTCGTTTCGCGCGTGCGCCCGGCGTGGTGTCTCAGGCCGTCTGCCCGAGCCGCTGCGCGAGCGCCTTCAGTTTCGGCCCGACCTGCGTGCGGAATATGTCCTCGTCCATCGACGATGCGGGCCCGCTGCAGCTCAGGATCAGCCAGCGGCCCTCGCGCGGCTCGCGGAACGGCACGGCCGCCGCGTTCACGTCCATGTGCCACGCGCGAAACGAATAACAGCAGCCGCCATCGGAAAACTCGGCCACCGCTTGCTGCGCGGCCGCGACGAGCGCATCGGCATCGGCCGCGCCGCCGGTCGCGCGGTGCAGATCGGCATAGAGCGCGCGGCGCACGTCTTCCGGCTGCACGGCCAGGTACGCGCGCCCCATCGAGCTCGTCAGCATCGACAGTCGCGAGCCGGGTGCAAGCCCGAGCGTCAGCGCGGTTTCGCTGCGGATCGTTTCCAGATAGATCATGTCGAGCCCGTCGCGGCAGCCGAGCGACACGGCCGCGCCGATCTCGCGCGCGAGCGCCTGCATGTGCGGCCGCGCGAGATCGAGCGTCCCGGAGCCGGACAGCAGCGCGTAGCCGAGCGAGAGCACGCCGGCGTCGAGCGCATACTTGCCGAGCGTCTCGTCGTAGCGCAGGTAGCCGAGCACGGTCAGCGTATACGCGAGCCGGTTCACGGTCGCCTTCGGCAACCCGGTGCGCTCCGCGAAGTCGCGATTGCCGAGCATCGTCTCGCCGGGCCGGAATGCGCGCAGCAGGTCGAGCCCGCGCGCGAGCGCAACGACGAACTTGCGCTCGTCGATCGTGGTTTCGTCGATGGTTGAAAGCGTCATCTGGTGCTACACTGGGTTCGTTTTGCAAAACATTGTTCCGCACAGCGGAACTTGAGTCAAGCAAACTTTAGAGATGGGCCAGGCAGAGAAGCGCCACCCTGGGACCGACCGCAAAGCATGGGATCAGAGCAAGCGCTGAAGCGCCGACTCCAGGCCGACTGCAAAGCATGGGGCCAGAGCAAGCGCTAAAGCGCTAACTCTGGGCCGACCGCGAAGCATGGGGCCAGAGTAAGCGCTAAAGCGCTAACTCTGGCCGACAGGAGATGAAACGATGACCGCTGCAACTTTTCATTGGGACGATCCGCTGCTGCTCGACCAGCAACTGACCGAAGAAGAGCGCATGGTGCGCGATGCCGCATCCGCGTACGCGCAAGACAAGCTCGCGCCGCGCGTCACCGAGGCGTTCCGTCATGAACGCACCGACGCCGAGATCTTCCGCGAGATGGGCGAAGTCGGCCTGCTCGGCCCGACGATCCCGGAAGAGTACGGCGGCCCCGGCCTGAATTACGTCAGCTACGGGCTGATCGCGCGCGAGGTCGAGCGGGTCGATTCCGGCTACCGCTCGATGATGTCCGTGCAGTCGTCGCTCGTGATGGTCCCGATCCACGCATTCGGCTCGGACGCGCAGAAACAGAAATACCTGCCGAAGCTCGCGAGCGGCGAATGGATCGGCTGCTTCGGGTTGACCGAGCCGAACCACGGCTCCGACCCGGGCAGCATGGTCACGCGCGCGAAGAAGGTGCCCGGCGGCTATTCACTGTCCGGCGCGAAGATGTGGATCACGAACTCGCCGATCGCCGACGTGTTCGTCGTGTGGGCGAAACTCGAGGAAAACGGCAAGGATGCGATCCGCGGCTTCATCCTCGAGAAAGGCTGGAAGGGGCTCTCCGCCCCTGCGATCCATGGCAAGGTCGGACTGCGCGCGTCGATCACCGGCGAAATCGTGCTCGACGAAGTGTTCGTGCCCGAAGAAAACCTGATGCCGAACGTGAGCGGCCTGCGCGGCCCGTTCACGTGCCTGAACTCGGCGCGTTACGGGATCGCCTGGGGCGCGCTCGGCGCCGCGGAGTCGTGCTGGCACACCGCGCGCCAGTACGTGCTCGACCGCCAGCAGTTCGGCCGGCCGCTCGCCGCGAACCAGCTGATCCAGAAAAAGCTCGCCGACATGCAGACCGAAATCACGCTCGGCCTGCAGGGCGTGCTGCGCCTCGGGCGGATGAAGGACGAAGGCACCGCGGCCGTCGAGATCACGTCGATCATGAAGCGCAATTCGTGCGGCAAGGCACTCGACATCGCACGGCTCGCGCGCGACATGCTCGGCGGCAACGGCATCTCGGACGAATTCGGCGTCGCGCGCCACCTCGTGAACCTCGAAGTGGTGAACACGTATGAAGGCACGCACGACATCCATGCGCTGATCCTCGGCCGCGCACAGACGGGCATCCAGGCATTCTTCTGACCATTTTCGCGCGGGACGCGGCGCCCGCCGCGTTATACCGCACTCAGTGAAAAAAAGACACGGCCCGCCCGGCATCGCTGCCGGGCGGGCCGTTTTCATCGGCACAGCGCGTTCGTCACGCGCCGCCGAAGCCGCACCCCGTGCTTACTTGTTCGGCTGCGGCGTGAGGCGCAGGTACGGGCGCACCGCGTTGAATCCCTTCGGGAAGCGTTTCTTCAGCTCCTCCGGATCCTGCAGCGACGGCACGATCACGACGTCGTCGCCATCCTTCCAGTTGCCGGGCGTCGCGACCTTGTAGTTGTCGGTCAGTTGCAGCGAGTCGATCACGCGCAGCACTTCGTCGAAATTGCGCCCGGTGCTGGCCGGGTAGGTGATGATCAGCCGCACCTTCTTGTTCGGATCGATCACGAACAGCGAGCGCACCGTCAGCGTTTCGTTCGCGTTCGGGTGGATCATGTCGTACAGCTGCGAAACCTTGCGGTCCGCGTCGGCGATGATCGGGAAGCCGACAACCGTCGATTGCGTTTCGTTGATGTCGTTGATCCAGCCTTTGTGCGACTCGACGCCGTCGACCGACAGCGCGATCACCTTCACATTGCGTTTCTCGAATTCGCCCTTCAGCTTCGCGGTCAGCCCAAGTTCCGTCGTGCACACCGGCGTGTAGTCGGCCGGGTGTGAAAACAGCACGCCCCAGCCGTCGCCGAGCCATTCGTGAAACTTGATCGTGCCCAGGCTCGATTCCTGCTCGAAATCCGGTGCGATGTCACCAAGACGCAGACTCATGATGTTCCCTCCTCGAACGATGCTGGTTGAAACCGCGCGCTGTTGGCGCGGGACAGTCCGTCAGCTTACGGGAAGCAATGGGACATGCGAACGATTATTCCGTTTGATATTCATACTTTTTTGTCATTTTTGCCCGATGGCGGAATGGTGCCGCCGGCCGCGCAGGAAACTTTTCGCAACGTTCGCGGCTCTGTTCATGATTACGAGTCGTTTACCATGCGGTCTTGCACTGCCGCCGGGCATCATCCCGGCTCGCCAGCAGGCAGGCGTTTCGCTACGATATGAACCTGCAGCATGACAGCATGAAGGGAGTTGCAATGTCGGAAATCAACAAGGAGAAACTGATGTCGGATATCAAAAACGTTCTCGCGGACGCCGAGGATCTGCTCAAGCAAGCAGCGAGCAGCACGGGCGACCGTGCGGCCGAGCTGCGCGAGAAAGCCATGACGCGCCTGAAGCAGGCCAAGGAGAAGGCAGCCGACGTCCAGGTCGTGGTGGTCGAGAAAGGCAAGAAGGCCGCGCGCGCGACCGACGATTACGTGCACGAGCATCCGTGGACGTCGATCGGCATCGCCGCCGGCGTCGGCGTGCTGGTCGGTCTGCTGATCAACCGCAAGTAACGCGCTCAGCGCCGTTCCGCCCCATGTACCGCCCGGCGGCACATGGGTGCCGAAGCCGGCCGGCGGCTCGCCGTCGGCCGGCTTTGACCTAGCCGCTCACTGCGCGCGAAAGCGCCTCATTCATGACGACAGACACCCACCCGCAGCCGTCCGGCCAGGGACCGCTGCGCCGCCTCGTCGGCTCCGCGATCGGCCTGCTGCAAACGCGTCTCGAACTGGTCGGCATCGAGCTCGCCGAGGAGAAGGAGCGCCTGATGGGCGTGCTGTTCCTCGGGCTCGCCGCCATGATGCTCGCGACGATGGCACTCATCAGCCTGACGGTGCTGATCGCGATCGCGTTCTGGGACACCTACCGCTGGCAGTCGCTTGCGGTCATCACCGCGCTTTACGCGATCGCCGGCCTCGCATGTGCGCTGAAGGCGCGCTCGGGCCTGCGCGATGCACCGACCGTGTTCGAAGCGACGCTCGCCGAGCTCGAGAAAGACCGCGACATTTTCCGCGGCAAGCCGTGAACGCGGTCGCGCTCACCCCACTCACCTACTTCGCCGACGCGCCATGAGCCAGAACGTCACGGGCCATTCACCCCGCTCCCATTCGTCGCGATCGAAGTGGAGCGCGTCGCAGCATCGCGCGCTCCGCAAGGAATTGCTGATCCTGCGCTCCGAGGTCGAGCGGCTCGAGCTTGCCGAAGCCGCCGCCGACATGCGCCACGCCGTCACGCGCTTCAGCTGGCTCAAGGTGTTCATCCCCGGCCTGTCGAGCAGCAAGTTCAGCCAGTCCGCCAAGAACCTGAACGCAAACCTCGCCCAGCTCGTCAACCAGTATCCGATGCTGAGTTCGCTTGCATCGCTCGTACTGGCGAAACCCGTTCGCTCGCTGCTGCGCGCGAGCGCGGGCCCCGCGCTGAAGTGGGGCACCGTCGGCTTCGCCGCGTGGGAGGTCTACCGGATCTGGAAGCAGTCGCGCGACGAGCGCGACAACACGGCAACCGACGACTGACACACCACGACCTGCGCGCGCGGCCCTGTGCCGTTGCGCGCTGTCCGTGCAAGATCGCCTGATCAACGCACGCTCCAGCATGTCCGCACCGGTGCCTCTATCGCGGTGTCGTCCGATCCCGCATTGCCTTTCGTTCCGTCCGAGCGCAGCGTGAATGCGCCGCATCCATCGTCGCGCATTGGCCCCGTGTCGAGCGGGCTCGCGACGAGTTCGTAGGCCACCGCCGCATCGTCGCCGGTCGATCGCCGTAGCGCCACACGATAGACTACCGGCCCGTCCGATGGTGCGTGCGCGTATGCGTCCGGTAACGTCGGTGGCGGCGCGCCGTCGAGCGTTTCGAGATATTGGGCTGCCCGGTACAGCGCGGCAACCGCCGCTGCGCGATGCACGCGCGCGACATGGTCGCGATACGACGGAACGCCCCACGCGGCCAGCGCGGCGACGATCGCGAGCACGATCATCAGTTCGAGCAACGTGAACGCCGCCGATCGGCGCATCGGCGTTTGTCCGTTCATCGATGCACCGCCGCGACGCGGCGCCAGCGCTGCGCCACGATGCGCCCGTCGCGCAGCGCGACCTGACTCTGCAGCCAGACCACGCTCGATGCATGGCTGCCGACGCCACGCGCGGTGACGAGGTAAGCGCGGCTACCTGCCGGACCGACACCTCGCCACGTCTCGATCAGGCAGCGCGGGGGCCGGACCGCCATCGGCCAGGCGGCGAACGGTGCGAACGCTTCGGCAACGCCAGGCGCGGACATCCGCCGCCACGCATCCGGCTCGGCGTGTGATGCAGGGTCGTCCCGGTACGGCGCGCCGCTGCGGCGCAATCGTGCGATACAGGCTGCCAGCGCGGCATCGGCCGCATGGAACGCAATCAGCCGATCCGACAAGGCACGCGTGCGGCGCGATTCCGTCAGCGCCGCTTCGAACCATGTGCCGGTCAGTGCGGCGACCGCCGCCCCGACCGCGATCACGGCAGGCAGCGCGAGCCCTGCGTCGCGTCGCCAGCCGCGGCGGGCAGACGGAAGGCGGGGGCGCGCGGCGCAGCGGCCCGGCATGATGCCTCCACCGCGCGATGCGTGCCGTGCGACGCCACGGCGCGCCGCTATCCGCGCCGCACGCCTTGCCGCGATTCGCATCGCCAACTCGCTGACGATTCGGCTTACGTGGATCATGGCCACACCTCACGAACGGGCGCCCCGCCTCGGACGGGATCGGCGAATGCGCTCGCGCCATTGCGCAACGCGACGATTCGATGCAGCACCAGATGCGCGCGGCCGTCCTGCGAAACGACCATGCGACCATCGCAATCGACGTGGCGCGCGGGCTCACGCATCGGTTCGCCGCGAGCACGCACGCACACGTGCACGGCGGCGACATCGTGCCACTCGTCGGCGCCCAGTTCCTCCGCGTTGGCGAATGGCGCGCCTGCGCGACGCAGGTAGCGCACACGAAGCTGGTCGATCCCGGACACGACCGGTTGCGGCGTGCCCGGGCGCCCACTGCCTTCGCAGTACAGTTCGGGTTCGCCCGTCGACGGACTGACATGCGCGTCGAAGCGGTTTTCCACCAGCGGCCGCTCGCCGGGGGCACCGACACCCTGCCCAAGACAGTCCGACACCTGGCCGCTGATCGTCGGCCACGTCGACACGGTGTCGCCGACATACCGGATCAGCACCGCATCCGACGCTGCGCGCACGGCTTCGCAGTGCACCCGCGCGCCGTCGCCTCGCACGCGCGCCGAGGAACAGCCGAACACCGGCGACAAGGCCAACGCCGATTCGACATCGAGCGGGCGAAACCCGGCCATCTGGATCTGCTGGCCGATCAGCATCAATGCGGTCGCGGCCGCATCGCGCATCCGGAACCCGTCTTCCGCACGCCGCTGTGCGACGCGCTGGGCGTGGTACAGCGCACCTGCTGCGGCAAGCACGAGCAGCCCGACGGTCATCGCGATCAGCACTTCGAGCAGCGTGTGCGCGCGGCTGCGGCGATCAACGTTCATCGGCATTGGCCTCATCCTCCCGAAACGGAATCCGCACACACGACGGTGGCTTGACCGGCGCCCCCGCGCCGTCGCATCGCATCGAAGCCTCCGTCTCGGCGTCGCGCCAGCCGACAATCAGGTACCGGATACCGGCCGGCCCGTGGTCGAGCGCCATCGTGCCGCCCGGCAACGATGCGGCCGCGAGCGCCGCCACGCCATCGTCGGCCCCTGCCGCCGCATGCTGCCGCTCGATACGTGCGTCGGCCAGCCACAGCGCACGTTCACGCCGGATCGTTGATTGCTGCACGCGCGCCATCGCGAACTGGCTGCCGGCCACCGCCAGCATCACGGCCGCGAGCAGCGCAACCGCCAGCACCGCTTCGAGCAGCGACGCGCCGCGCATCCGCCGGTACATGCGCTTCACGCCGCGTCGCAACGGCCGGCGACGACGCGCGCCCGGCCGCCGGCCGCAATCCGGATGCACCGCGACACGCGTGCATCGTCGTCGGACAACGCCCGCTGCGGACGCAATTCAAAACGCCGGATCCCGCCGATCACCTGCCCGGCCGGCGGCGCGAACGCCAGGTCGTGCGCCGCGCCCGCGACGGCGATGTCGGCATCGCGCGGGTAACGCCGCAACACGCGCGACTGCCCGTCGAACTGCCCGCTGACGATCCAGCCGCACGACCATTCCGCCGGGTCGCACCGCTCGCCGGATCGCACGCAGTCGCCGTCGCGCCCGGCCCGGCACAGCGTGACGCGCACGCCGAGACGCGTCGCCTCGGTGCGGGCGAACGACAACGCGCCGAGCAGCGCGCGAGAGCGGGCATCCACGCGCTCGCGCATGCGCCACTGATCGAATGCAGGGGCGGCATAAAGCCCGATCCCGACCGCCAGCGCGATCGCGACCATCAATTCGACGAGCGTGAACCCGCCGCAGCGTCGCATGCCTTTTTCAACGGCTTGCCGGTGCAGTCCCATCGCCATCGCCCTCCGTCAACGTGATGCGACGACTGTAGCGACGCATGCGAACACGCGCCATTCGCCGAACGGCCGACTGGCGACATGCGCTCGCGGCCGACACAATCGGCGCGAACTGGACCCACGGAGAAAACGATGAACAGACGCAGCGCGTCAGCGCTTACGCGGAGGCTTGGAGGGGGACGCGCGACGGAACTCTTCGATCACGTCGGCAAATTCGGAAACGTCCTCGAACCGGCGGTAAACCGATGCGAAACGGACATAGGCAATCGTATCGAGGCCGCGCAACTCGTTCATCACGAGTTCGCCGAGCTTCTCGCTACGCACTTCACGCTCGCCGGTCGCGAGCAGTTGATATTCGATGCGGGCGACCGCCGCGTCGATCGCGTCAGCCGCAACCGGCCGCTTGCGCAGCGCGAGTTGCATGCTGGCGACGATCTTGCGACGATCGAATTCCGTGCGGCTGCCGTCCTTCTTCACGACGGCCGGCAGGTTCAGCTCGACCCGCTCGTACGTCGTGAAACGCTTGTCGCAGGCCGAGCAGCGGCGGCGCCGGCGAATCGCGGCGCCATCTTCGGACACGCGCGAGTCGACGACCTGCGTGTCTTCATGCCGGCAGAACGGGCAGCGCATGCGGGATCAGCGATAGACCGGGAAACGCTGGGTCAGCTCGGCCACTTGCGCGCGCACGCGCTCGATCGTCGCTGCATCTTCCGGGTTCTCGAGCACGTCGGCGATCAGGTTGCCGACCTTCTCGGCTTCCGCCGGGCCGAAGCCGCGCGTCGTCATCGCCGGCGAACCCAGGCGGATACCGCTCGTCACGAACGGCTTTTCCGGATCGTTCGGGATCGCGTTCTTGTTCACCGTGATGTGCGCCGCACCGAGCGCCGCTTCCGCTGCCTTGCCCGTGATCTTCTTCGCGCGCAGGTCCACCAGCATCACGTGGCTTTCCGTACGGCCCGACACGATGCGCAGGCCGCGCTTGACCAGCGTTTCAGCCAGCACGCGTGCGTTCTCGACCACCTTCTGCTGATATGCCTTGAACTCCGGCGACAGCGCTTCCTTGAATGCCACTGCCTTGCCGGCGATCACGTGCATCAGCGGGCCGCCCTGGATGCCCGGGAAGATCGCCGAGTTGATCTGCTTCTCGTACTCGGCCTTCATCAGGATCACGCCGCCGCGCGGGCCGCGCAGGCTCTTGTGTGTCGTCGTCGTCACGAAGTCCGCGTGCGGCACCGGGTTCGGGTACACGCCTGCCGCGATCAGGCCGGCGTAGTGGGCCATGTCGACCATCAGGTACGCGCCGACCGACTTCGCGATCTTCGCCAGACGCTCGAAATCGATCTTCAGCGCAAATGCCGATGCACCCGCGACGATCAGCTTCGGCTTGTGCTCGTTCGCCAGCTTCTCGGCAGCGTCGTAGTCGATGTCTTCCTGCTCGTTCAGGCCATAGCTGACGACGTTGAACCACTTGCCCGACATGTTGACCGGCGAGCCGTGCGTCAGGTGACCGCCGTGCGCGAGGCTCATGCCCATGATCGTGTCGCCCGGCTTGAGCATTGCGAAGAACACACCCTGGTTCGCCTGCGAACCCGAGTTCGGCTGCACGTTCGCCGCTTCCGCGCCGAACAGCTGCTTCACGCGATCGATCGCCAGCTGCTCGACCACGTCGACGTATTCACAGCCGCCGTAGTAGCGCTTGCCCGGATACCCTTCCGCGTACTTGTTCGTGAGCTGCGAGCCCTGCGCGGCCATCACGGCCGGGCTCGTGTAGTTTTCCGACGCGATCAGCTCGATGTGATCTTCCTGCCGGCGGTT